>NZ_JBFTQI010000056.1:0-13501 GCF_056398925.1 Pedobacter sp. 01T416_2 | reverse complement strand
GTTTTGACCATTGGAAAGTGCAATTATCTGTCGTTGTTCAGAAAATGGTTTTTCCGCAGGCAGCAGGAATATTATTTACGGCAGATCCGGTTTCAGGAAATCGGAGAATGTTATCTATTGATGCCAGTTTTGGATTAGGAGAGGCCATGGTTTCGGGCCTGGTAAATGCCGATAATTATCAGGTGTGCAGTGGCAGAATTATCAATAAAAAAATATCAACTAAGAAACTGGCTATTTATGCCTTAAAAGACGGTGGTACAAAATCTCAAGGGCTTTCAGCTGGAGAGCAAAATAGTCAAGTGCTTACAGATGAACAGATTTTACAGCTTGAGCAGCTGGGTAGAAAGATTGAGGAGCACTTCGGCCAYCCACAAGACATCGAATGGTGTTTGGCTGATGGTAGGTTTTATATTGTTCAGAGTAGGCCAATCACTACATTATACCCAATCCCCGAAGGGAACGATCAGGGAAACCATGTTTACATATCTGTCGGACATCAGCAAATGATGACTGATGCCATGAAGCCATTAGGGCTATCGTTATGGCAGTTAAGGGCAGCCAGGCCAATGTTTAGTGCTGGCGGAAGGTTGTTTGTAGATGTAACGGATAGTCTGGCCACCGCAGCTGGGAGGACGAATTTATTAGATGCGATGGGGCAACATGATCCGCTCATAAAAGATGCATTGATCACCATCACAGAAAGAGGCGACTTTATAAAACAACTACCAGATGATGGAAAAGGACCAGTGCTGGTCAAGAGTACTAAGGGCCTGTCGGCTGCCGATATTTTAACGCAGATAGGAAACGACCCTGCTATCGTTGCTGGTCTGATCAAAACTAATGAGGCGTCAGTAGAAACACTAAAACAAAACATCCAAACGAAATCAGGACCAGGTCTTTTTGATTTTATCCTGGAAGACATCGAGCGATCAAAGAAGATGATATTTGATTCGCAACATATGGGGGTGATTATAGCCGCGATGAATGCTTCATCCTGGCTCAATGAAAAGATGGAAGAATGGTTGGGTGAAAAAAATCCGGCAGATACATTGTCTCAGTCGGCACCCAACAACATTACTTCAGAAATGGGCTTGGCATTATTGGATGTTGCAGATGTAATCCGTCCTTATCCAGAGATCATTAATTATTTACAAGAGGGAAAGGAGGATAATTTTTTAGATGACCTGATTCAATTTGATGGTGGAAAGGAAACGCGGAATGCAATCTATGCATATCTCGAAAAATACGGAATGCGGTGTGCGGGAGAAATTGATATTACGAACACACGCTGGAGCGAAAAACCATCGATATTAATTCCCTTAATCCTTAGCAATATCAAAAACTTTGAGCCCAATGCTGGTAAACGAAAATTTGAGCAGGGGAAACAGGAAGCTTTAAAAAAGGAAAATGAATTATTGAGTAGATTGGCTCATTTACCAGATGGTGAACAAAAAGCCCTGGAAACAAAGCAAATGATCAGTCTGCTCCGGAATTTTGCGGGTTATCGTGAATATCCCAAATACGGTATTGTTAACCGCTTTTTTGTTTATAAGGAGGCTTTACTAAAAGAAGTCGAAAAACTCGTAGATGCTCATGTTTTTCATGAAAAGGAAGATAGCTATTACCTCACTTTTGAAGAACTTTGTGAAGTGGTACGCACGCATCAAGTTGATTACCAGCTTATTGTTGAACGAAAAGAAGAGTACTGCAAATACGAGAAACTTACGCCGCCACGGGTAATTACCTCTGATGGCGAAGTTATTACGGGTAAATACAATCGCGAGAACCTTCCGGCAGAGGCAATTGTAGGTTTAGCGGTTTCTTCAGGAATGATTGAAGGACGGGCACGCGTAATCCTAAACATGGAAGATGCCGATCTGGAAGATGGAGATATACTGGTTACCTCATTTACCGACCCAAGTTGGACCCCATTGTTCGTCTCAATAAAAGGCCTGGTTACCGAAGTTGGGGGATTAATGACACATGGTGCCGTGATTGCAAGAGAATATGGCCTGCCGGCGGTGGTTGGCGTAGAAAATGCCACCAAACTGATCAAAGACAGGCAGCGTATTCGAGTTAACGGAACAGATGGTTATATAGAGATCTTATAACCTCCTTGCTGCTCTTTCTGGCGACCAACGGCTCACAAGAATAACCTTGTTTACACATTTCTATTATCAAAAATATCTTTCAGGTAAACGTCCAGGGTAACCAAAAGGTAACCAAAGGGTTAACATGGTGCAAAATAAATTGTATGATAAAAAAAATTGTGGAAAGCTATACTCCCAGCGCTGTGCCCTTCACGCCTCTCTCCGTATTCTTTGTGGTTAAAAACGATATACCACCTAAATTTGTATCATGATTAATACTAATCATTTCCTAAAACAGTCTTATTTTTAGCGCAAGATTAACTAACATGATGAATAAATATTGGCTTACCGTAACGGCTTGTACTTTGGCCATTACCGCAAATGCTCAGCAGAAGTCCCTAACCGTTAAAGATTACGAAAGGGCGGAATGTTTTATGAGCTATAATACCGCAAAGTATATCGACCATGCCAGCGTGCAACCTAACTGGCTGGAGCATGATAAATTCTGGTATACTACTAAAACGAATGGCACTGAACAGACTTTTTTGGTAGATCCGGTAAAGAAAACAAAAACTTTAACTACCGATTATAAAGGCAGTGCAACACCATCTCGACGTGGGGCCAGCCGGAATGAAGTTCTATCTCCCGATGGAAAAAAAGCCATTTTAATTAAAGATTATAACCTTTTTGTTAAAGATATAGCCACTGGAAAATTAACGCAATTGACCACTGACGGCATTAAGGATTATGGTTATGCTACCGATAATGCAGGATGGAAACATAGCGATGCGCCAATTTTGCGCTGGTCGCCAGATTCGAAAAAGATAGCCACTTTCCAACAAGACCAAAGAAACTCGAAAGATATGTATCTGGTAACCACAAATGTGGGCGCGCCAGTATTAAAAGCCTGGAAATATCCTTTACCAGGCGATAAACAGATTGCAACCATTAGAAGAGTGGTGATTGATGTAGAAAACGCGAAGATGGTTTCGCTAAACATCCCTGCAGATCAACACCGTGCTACCTTAAGTGATGATATTTCGAGCAGTGGTACTTTTGATGATATCGATTGGAAAGCCGATGGCACTGAAGTAGCATTTCTGTCCACCTCCCGCGATCATAAAAATGAAAAATTCCGTATTGCCAATACCACAACAGGGGCCGTTCGCGAAGTTTTCGAAGAAACGGTAAAAACACAATACGAATCTGGTCAGGGAGCCATCAACTGGCGTTACCTTCCTGCGTCTAAAGAGATTATCTGGTATTCGGAAAGAGATAACTGGGGTCATTTATACTTATATGATGCTACCAATGGAAAATTGAAGAACCAGATTACGAAAGGCGATTTCGTAGTTACCCGTTTAGTTAAAGTAGACGAAAAAACACGTACGCTTTACTTCATGGCCAACGGCCGCGAAAAAGGAAATCCTTATTTCAGCCATTTATACAAAATCGGTTTCGATGGAAAAAATTTAGCATCGTTAACCCCCGAAGAAGGTAATCATCAGGTGGTATTTTCTCCATCGTTCGAATATTTTGTAGACACTTATTCACAACCAGATGTACCAGCCGTTACGGTTCTAAGAAGTATCAGCGGAAAACTGATCAACACCTTAGAGAAAACAGATGTATCCAGGTTAACTGCTACAGGCTGGAAAGCTCCTATCCCCGTTTCTGTTAAAGCCAAGGATGGTAAAACTGATATCTACGGGCTGGTTTTCACACCGACAAAAATGGATGCTGGCCAGAAATATCCAGTTATCGATTATATTTATCCAGGTCCTCAGGGTGGTAGCGTAGGCAGTTGGTCTTTTGCTGCCTCACGTGGCGATAATCAGGCTTTGGCCGAGCTAGGCTTTATTGTAGTGGTAATAGAAGGGACCAGTAACCCAGACCGCTCTAAAAGTTTTCATGATATGAGCTATGGCAATATGGCTGAGAATACTTTACCCGATCAGATAGCGGCTATCAGGCAGCTCTCTGCTAAATATCCTATTGATACGACAAAAGTCGGTATCTGGGGACACTCGGGCGGAGGTTTTGCCACAGCTGCGGCCATGTTCCGTTATCCGGATTTCTTTAAAGTAGGAATTTCCGAATCAGGTAATCATGACAATAGAAACTACGAGGACGATTGGGGCGAACGTTACAATGGTTTGGTAGAAAACGCCGATTATGAAGCACAAGCCAACCAGAACTATGCTAAAAACCTAAAAGGGAAACTGATGTTGGTTCATGGTATGATGGATGATAACGTGCCGCCTTACAACACATTATTGGTTGTAGAGGCATTAGAAAAAGCAAATAAATCTTTCGATCTGGTTATTTTTCCAAATAGTGCACATGGTTATGGTGAATACTCACCTTATATGATGCGTCGTCGTTGGGATTATTTTGTACAACATCTTTTAGGAACAGAACCACCTAAAGATTATCAAATGAAAGCCAGTGTAAAATAACTTTAAGAGCAACCTAATCAGTTGCTCTTTTTGTTTATATTACCTTAGCAATGAAACAAAGTACCTCTTTTTTAGCTTTTGTTTATTAAGCAAATCATATTATGGGAAAAACCAGAGATCAGAATAATGTAATCATAACCGGTGCTACTGGGATGGTTGGCGAAGGGGTATTAATGCAGTGCCTAAACAGCCCTGAAATTGATACTGTTTTAGTGATTAACCGCAAGCCATGTGGTTATAGCCATCCAAAGCTTAAAGAGATCATCCATCCCGATTTTTTCGATTTTTCGCAGATTGAAAATCAGCTTTCGGGTTACAATGCATGTTTTTTTTGTTTAGGGATTACTTCGGTAGGTGTTAATAACGATATCTATTACAAAATGACTTATACGCTAACCATGCATGTTGCAGAAACGTTAAGTAAGCTAAATGAGGGGATGACTTTTTGTTATGTTTCCGGTGGAGGAACCAATGAAAATGGACGGTTGAAATGGGCACAGGTAAAGGGTAAAACAGAGCATGATTTAATGAAATTGCCTTTCGGGCAGGTGTTTAATTTTCGCCCGGGTTTTATTAAGCCGCTGCCAGGACAAAAATATGCCCATAAATTTTATAAATATATCAATTGGTTATTTCCTATTGGAAGGGCCGTTTATCCAGATGGGTTTTGCACTATGGCCGAACTGGGCAATGCCATGATTAATACTTTAAACCATAATGGCGAGCGGAGGATTTTAGAAGGAAAAAACATTATTGCCTTGTCAAAAGAATAAGCCCGGGTGCTGCAATGAGCTCCCGGGCTTATAATTATCAGCTCCTTATAGACCAGTTTAGGTTTGTTTAGTTGTTTTTTAGCAAATTTTAATATAATACAGCAGTAGCATCTTTATCTTTTTGCGATAATACTGTGGCACCCGATCCACATTGGCCACCATTCATAAGAGATAAGGCATCCGTTCCGGTAACACCAGGAACATTTGTAGCGGTCGATTCGCCCTGAGCTGCCCAGTTGGTATGTCTGAAAGAAATACAGTGACCGAATTCATGGCATATTGTTCTGGCACGTTGGGCAAACGAATTACCAGCAATGTAATTTTTATTGATTTTAACCAAAGCACCTGCACTTCCTCCCGAAGGGAACTGTCCTTGCCCACAAACACCATTTCCTAAATTTTCATCTTTGATCAGGATATCATAAGGTGCTGTAGTTACCACGCTAAAACGTAAGGTCGAATTTGGAACACCATTCCATTGCGCAATAGCACTATTGATCTCGCTGCCCATAGAAGTCATAGACGGATCTACAAAAATTCTAATGTTTAGCTTTTTAGTGCTGTTTACAATGCTTCCGGTATAATACTGCTCAGTTTTAGCGCCAGCGCCATTAGCAGGGATTTCCATGTTTTTGGGGAATGTAATATCTTCTTCTACGATAAATTCATTTCCATTATCAACAATACTTGTTGCAGGGAAGCCCAGGTCTTTAATGTACTGCAAAACTTTGTCCGAATTTTTTACCGTTTCTTGAGGCTCAGTGATCGATTCCTGATTTTTTTTACAGGCTGCAATTACCACTGCCACCATGGCAACGATGGCAATCTTTTTTAGATTATTTTTCATGAAGTTTAAGTTAGTTAAGTCCTTTCGGAGCTGATAAACAAATGTAACAGAACTTGTTACATTAATTTTGGCTGTAGGATAATTTTACACGAAAACATAATCAATATGCTTTGTAATGTTTTAAATTTATGTTTGTATTTAAAAATTTACATAAACAATCTGTTTTATCGATAATATTTTAGTTAAATAAGAGTCGTCAAAGAAAAACAAGATTAATTCCATGTCGCTTACCAACCAAAAAAAACATACTACCGGTTAATTCTTCTTACCTTGCCAAATTATGGCCAAAAAAGCCCAAATTTTATAATATGCAAAATGAGAGTATAGCCTTACAGGCGAAAGTGTTTTTATATCATTTAAACAATGCCAACAACGAAAATGGTTTTCGGACCAAAGAATCGTGGAAGTTTAGCCAGGTAAGTGAGCAGGGAAAGGCAGAAATAGAGCACGATTTCTTCCCTACGGTTTCTGTTCAGGTAGACCCAAAAAAGATACATGATTTTGCAGCAAGCGTATTATCACAGCTTAAGGAACAACCTAAAATTAATGTGCCAGATCTTAATGTTAGTATCCAAACCGGATCAGAATATTTTATTGCTTTTTCTCCTGACAGGATGATCAGGTAAGAGGGGGAAATGCATGATGGGAAATGTAAACTGAAATGAAGAAAACACTTTATTTTAAAAATATTTTTATGTTGATTTTTACACTGCCATAGGGTTGTCAGTCGCCTGTATTTTCTTTGTGTAACTAAAACAAAAAAGACATGGTACAGGAACAATTATTCGCAGAAACAATGGAAGAAACTTCCCTTGTGTATTTAATGAAAAATTATGCAAACTATAATTTCTGGGCAAATTTAACCTTGGTAAATTGGTTAAAAAATCATCCTGAAGAGTTATTGGAGCAGGAAGTATTATCGAGTTTTAAAAGTGTGAAGTTAACGCTTGCCCATATTTTACAGGCACAGGAGTATTGGTATTCAATTCTCACTAAAACCGAATTCGAATTTCGCGAATATGGAAGTTTGAATGATATTTTTAATGCGCTGTTGAAACAGTCAGAAAACTTAGCCGTTTATATTACTGCAATCAGTGAAGATAGATTTAATGAGAAAACAGAAATTCAAAGTCCTTGGTTTACTTCCGACTTTCAGAATTTTGAATATGTGTTACATGTGTTCAACCACAGTACCTACCATCGTGGCCAGATCATTACCATTTGCCATAATTTAGGAATAACGGGTGCCCCTATGACGGATTATAATTTCTATAATGTAATGGCGAAATAAAATACCATTCGTTAAATAATGACTTGTCGGAAAATCTCATTCAATAAGGATCTTCCGACAAGCTTTTTGGTATATTAAGTTGCCTATAGTTACTTTTTGTTATCGTATTTTCTTTGATTGTCCTTGTTGGAAGTTTGATCTGACCGTTGACCGCCTCCATTGGTTATTCCCTGGATTTTTTTATCTGTTTTAACATCGTGGTTAGCTCTGTCAGCTATTGAACTGCCCTGAACTGTTGGATTGTTTTTTGGTGTGCTCGTATTTTTCATAACTCAAAGATTTAGTGAATAATTGCAAAGCGCTATGATAACAACCAATGTGGGATTGGATATGTTTTGATTTTTTGAAATTCTAATATTTCTCATGGCGTAGTCCGTCATCCCCAACTTGATCGGGAATCGTAATGCAATAAGCTTTAAGATTCTCTCCTTCGAGGGAATGACGCTCGACTAAGGAAACCTAGTACAACAAAAATATGGTAGGCTGTTTATGAAGATCTATCTCCTCTTTGCGCCAATTATAAACACTTTGAGTTTTAATAAATTCATCTTCTGCAGTAAGATTGCTAGCTACACAAACCTGTGTATTGGGTTTGCAGCTTTTCAGCACTTCTTCAAAAAGCTGGTTGTTGCGGAAAGGCGTTTCGATGAATATCTGTGTTTGTTTATAACGGCTTGCCGATAAATCTAAATCTTTAATCCGTTTGGTACGTTGCTCTTTGTCGATCGGTAAATAACCCCAAAAGGCGAAACTCTGTCCGTTAAAACCTGAGGCCATTAAAGCCAGCAAAATCGAACTTGGCCCCACCAATGGAACTACTTTAATGCCGCGTTTATGTGCTTCGGCAACAATATCAGCTCCAGGATCGGCAATGCCGGGACAACCAGCTTCGCTCATTAAGCCTACATCTTTTCCGGCAGCAAGCTCAACAAAAAACTGACCTAAATCTGTCCGGTTATGTTTGCCATAATCGTGTACGATCAAATCTTTTTGCGGTGTTTTTAAACCAGCCTCTTTCAAAAACCGACGGGCTGTTTTACTATTTTCTACAATGTAGGTATCAATCTGGTTAATGGTATCAACCAAATAAGGGGTAAAAGTTTTGTGTGCTACCTCTTCAGCCAATGGTACGGGAATAAGGTATAAAGTGCCTTTTTGCATGCTACAAAAATACTCACAATAAATAGAATTTAAGTTCTAAAGTTTACAGTACTGGCAATATAATCTCTTTTGTAACCAAAGGTGTAGCAAATTTTATTTCTAACTGACTTATTTTCTGCACAATTAAAATGTGCTTAAAACGTTAAATATTAGTTAAATATGCCTCATAGGGCAATATTTGAAGGAAAACACAGAAACTATGCATGCATATTAAACCTTCTGCATTTTTGGTTCTCTAATTGATACACACACATTAGGTTATTAAAATAAAACACACAAATGAAAACACTGAAATCTACGGCACTTGTGCTGGGGCTATTTGCGCTCCTTGCCGGAACCACAACCCTTGTCAGGGCACAAGACTATCAAAACGATTACCAGGACGATGGTTATAGCACTGGCAATGTTTCTTTACAGACTTTTTACGATGAACTTTCGCCTTATGGTACCTGGATACAAGATCCTCAATATGGATATGTTTGGCGCCCTGATGTAGATCAAAGCGAATTTAGGCCATATTATACAAACGGACGTTGGGCGATGACCGAATACGGTAATACCTGGGTTTCCAATTACGATTGGGGCTGGGCACCTTTCCACTATGGTCGTTGGGTAATTAACAGTTACAGACAATGGATCTGGTTGCCTGATACCAATTGGGGACCAGCCTGGGTAGATTGGAGAAGTGGTGATGGTTATTACGGATGGGCTCCAATGGCGCCAAGCATTAGTATTAACCTAAGTTTTGGCCGTCGATATTCGGTGCCAGAATTTTGCTGGAACTTTATTCCACAACGCAATATTTATATCAATACTTTCCCAAGATATGATTACGGCCGCAATAATGTATATATCCGCAATACCACCATTATCAATAACACTTATGTTTATAACAGAAGAACCTATTATGGTGGCCCGAGGGTAGAAGATATAAGACGTGCAACTAATAGAGATGTAACCGTTTACAGATATGCGCAAGGTTCTAGACCAGGTGCAAGCAGGATTAATAGTAGGGAAGTATCTATTTACAGACCTAGACCAGAGCGTAATGCTGATAATCGTAGTGCAGCACCAAGAAAATTTGAGCAAGGTAATGCTGGCATTAACAGGGGTGGAAGGAATGAAGGTTATACCAATCGCGATCAAAGAGGCGGTAATAGCAATAATAACGATAACCGTTTTGGATCGAGAGGAGATAACCGTACCGGACAACCTGATAGAAACAACGGCACTATAGGCAGAGATAATAATAATCAGCCTAATAACAGAGGCGAAGTTTATAATAGAGATGCTAATGGACGTGTTAACCGCGGCAATACCAATGGTGTAGACGGAAGAAACGGACAGGAAAATGTAAACCGTGGTCAAGATCAGCAACGTTTGGAGCAGATGAGACAACAACGTACGCAGCAAGACCGTATGAGCCAAGATCAGCAACGTACACAGCGCGATGTTCAAACGCAGCAACGTGGTCAGGTAGACCAACAACAACGTGCCGCTCAAATGGAGCAACAAAGGGCACAGCGTAACGAGCAATTYCAGCAACAGCGTACGCAACGTGATGCTCAGGGACAGCAACAACGTAATGAGCAGCTGCAACAGCAACGTGCACAACAGTCTCAAGCCCAACAACAGGAAAGGACTCAGCGAGATGCGCAGATGCAACAGCAAAGAAATGAGCAAATGCAACAACAACGTGCGCAGCAGGCTCAAGCTCAGCAACAAGAAAGAGCACAACGCGATGCCCAGGCACAGCAACAACGTGCTCAACAAGCGCAACAACAACAACAAGAACGCTCACAGCGTGATGCTCAGGCTCAACAACAAAGGGCACAACAGCAGCAACAAAGACAAGAACAAAGAAGAACAGAAGCGCCACAGCAACAGCAACAGCAACAGCAAAGAGGTGGTGAAAGAAGCGGCTCTGAAGGAGGAAGACCATCAAGAGGTGGTAGAGGATAGATTGATAAGTCCCGATGAAAATCGGGACTTTTTTATTTAAGAAGCTTATAATCTTACTAACAAGAAGGCAGTTAATGCTTTAGGATTGGAAATGAACATTCAGTATTGCTTCGGGAACAGCAGTCCCATTATCCGCTATAGCTCCGATAAATCCCGATGTGAAATCGGGAGGAGGCTGCCGTTACTACCGGGTTTAGAAACAAAGGTTTGTGCAGCTAAGCACCCAGCCAAAAATAGCACCACTTAACAAGCCACTTAGACCCGATTGGAGTGAACATCCCGATCCTTCATCGGGATAAAACGGAAAGCGGGAATAAACCTAAATAGTTGCAGAAAAACGCTCTCCTAATAGATAGGTTGCCACCCGATAGCAATCTGATGCGAGGCATGAAGCAATGTTAAAACTATTGCTACTAGCGAACGCATTAAGATTCCCAATCAAGTTGGGAATGACGATACTTTCCAGGGTCTCCTTAATTTCATTTATATTGATTTTTATGAAATAATTATCCCTTAGGGAGACAGCACGAGAAAAAATGTGGTTATATTACTGCCCAGCCGCTGCATGAAGCTTGCTTAAATCGGTTCCCCTAAAAGTGCTTTCGGCATTTGGGTGCAGGTTTTCGGGATCGAGTAAAAAAGTAGCTATCCCCAGTTGCAGACCAAATTTAATTTCCGATTCTGCATCGTCTCCTATAATTAAAATATCATCCGTGTTTAAGGCATATTTATCAATCAACAATTTAAAAGCTTCCTTTTTGTTGGTGGTCGAAACATCTACAACATGTACGGCTTCAAAATCATCAGCAATGCCCAACATCTTTACTTTTGAGGTTTGCTGTTTTGGGAAACCTGCCGTTACAATAAATTTCCGGCCTTTAAGACTTTTAATGTAATGATAATCATCACTTGGGTTTAATGGTTTCGTTACCTGGCGGTTTTGCAAATAAGCAAGTATATCGGGCATTAATTCTTCGCTAAAGCCATATTTTTTGGCCACTTTTTGAAAAGGCGTTCTAAGCATGTCTTGTTTTGCAAGCTGAAAATCTTCTTTACTGATCCCTAAATCCAAACTTTCCAGGAAATTGTATAACTCACCCATTAACTGTTCTTCATTTGGTTTGGTAAAATAAATGGTATTGTCTAGATCGATAAAAAAAATATGCTTCATTTAAATGGAATGATTTATGTTGTAATAAAAGCAAAACAACAAGTGCCAATTAATGTTTAATTATTTAAAGAATAAAGTTATGACAAAGGAAACAAAAATTATAGTAGGCGTATTAGCTGGAGCAGCACTTGGTGCAACAATCGCATTGGCATTATCTTCAGATTCGACAAGCGATTTAAAAGGTAAAGTATCAGATTTTTTTGCTGATCTATTAGACGCTTCAAAAGAAAAATTAGCGGGTTTAACAGATAAAGCTACAGGTGTAGCCGATAAGGTGAAAGATAAAATAGCAGAAATAAATGCATAAAGAATTGGAAGTGCCGGAAATATCCGGCATTTTTATTCTATATATTTTCTAACCACCATCTTGATGAACATTGCTTTTCATGGTGCCGCCCGTACTGTTACGGGGAGTAAGCACCTTATTACCTTAAAAAACGGTACCCAGATATTATTAGATTGTGGCTTATTCCAGGGAATGGGCCGTGTTACGGATAAATTAAACGATTTTTTTGGTTTCGATGCCAAAAAGGTTACTTACCTGGTTTTATCACATGCGCATATAGATCATTGTGGCTTATTGCCTAAATTGGTTGCAGAAGGATTTGAAGGTAAAATTTTCTGTACTTCGGCAACTATGGATCTGGCCCGCATTTTAATGATGGATTCTGCCAAAATCCAGATGCAGGATGCAGAATTTTCTAACCGCCATCTGCGCGAAGGCGAAGAAATGGAAGAACCGCTTTACACCGATGAAGACGTTACCAAAACGCTTAGTCTGATGAAAATTGTGGAGTATGAAGAAGATTTCGAGATTGAGGCGGGAATTCGGTTAAAGTTTACTGATGCAGGGCATATTTTAGGCAGTGCTGCGGTACATCTTACCATTACAGAAGAAGGAAAACCTACGCGGATTACCTTTTCTGGAGATGTTGGCCGTTATGGCGACCTGCTTTTAAAAAGTCCGCAGCAGTTTGATCAGGCCGATTATATCTTAATGGAATCAACCTATGGCGATTCGCTACATAAAGATCTCGATCCAATTGAAAACATGCTTTTAGAGATTATTAATCATACCTGTAAAGTAAAAAAGGGAAAAGTAATTATTCCAGCTTTTGCTGTGGGCCGTACACAGGAGCTGCTTTATGCCTTAAATGGTTTAGAATTAAAAGGTAAATTACCTGATGTACCTTATTATGTAGATAGCCCTTTATCTTCAAAGGCAACAGAAATTCTTAAAAACCACCCAGAAGTTTACAATAATGGCGTTAAAGAAACTTTAAAGGTAGATCATGATATATTTGGTTTTAAAGGCCTGCGTTTTATCGAAAGCGTAGAAGAGTCTAAAGCTTTAAATGCCGATCCCAGGCCATGTGTAATTATTTCCGCATCAGGCATGGCAGAGGCGGGCAGGGTAAAGCACCACATCAGGAACAATATTGACAGCCAGAAAAATACCATTTTAATGGTGGGCTATTGCGAACCAAAATCGCTTGGTGGCAGGTTAATTGCCGGACAAAAAGTTGTAGAGATTTTCCGCGATGAATATGAGGTTAAAGCCGAAGTGCAATCGATAAAATCGATGAGCGCACATGGCGATTATGAAGATTTACTGCATTTTTTATCAGGTCAGGACCCGGCTAAAGTAAAACAGCTGTTTTTGGTACATGGAGAATACGAAGTACAGCAACATTTCGCCAGCAAATTGAAAGATGYAGGTTTTAAACATGTGGCTATTCCCGAATAT
>NZ_JBFTQI010000055.1:0-13560 GCF_056398925.1 Pedobacter sp. 01T416_2 | reverse complement strand
GCTGCAATTGGCGCTAACCAATAAAAACACCCAGCTTCCTGCTGTAGAAATAAGTGATGCACCGGCTTATGGCTGGCGTGGCTTTATGCTCGACGAATCGCGCCATTTTTTTGGCAAACAAAAAGTGAAATCCATTTTAAACTGGATGGCTTTTTATAAACTAAATACTTTTCATTGGCATTTAACCGATGAGCCTGCCTGGCGCCTAGAGATTAAAAAGTATCCAAATTTGGCCCTTATTGGCGGTATTGGTGATTATTTAAACCCCAATTTGCCAGCACAGTTTTACACACAGGCCGATATTAGGGAAATTGTGGCTTACGCTGCTGAACGCTACATTAAAGTAATACCTGAAATTGATATGCCCGGACATGCTACTGCAGCCAATAAAGCCTATCCAGAATACTCAGGAGGCGGTTCAATAGGGCATCCAGAGTTTACCTTTAACCCTGGCCTGGAAAAAACCTACGGTTATTTAACCGATATTCTAAAAGAAACCAATGTGCTTTTTCCTTCGGGATTAATCCATTTGGGAGGGGATGAAGTGAGCTACGGAAATGAAAAATGGAAAAGCAATCCAGATATTTTAAAACTCCGCGAGCGTGAAAAGCTTAAGGATGATGCTGCGGTAGAACACTATTTTATGAAACGTATGGCCGATTCGCTCTACCAATTAAATGCCAAGGCTATTTTTTGGGATGAAATGGCCGAAGCCGACCTACCCAAAGAGAAAACCATTATGTTTTGGTGGCGCCAGGAAAAACCTGCTCAGCTTCGCACTGCTTTAAGTAAAGGTTATCAAACAGTTTTATGCCCACGCTTGCCATTGTATTTCGATTTTGTTCAGGATAGTACCCATCAATACGGTAGAAAATGGAATAAATTATATAGTCCGATTGAGCAGGTATATCAGTTCGATGCACAGTCTTTTGCCGAAAATAAAAAAGAAAAACAGCTTATTTTAGGTATACAGGCAAACCTTTGGACAGAAACAGTAGATAATGACAACCGTTTAGATTATTTGCTTTTTCCGCGGATTGCCGCCCTGGCAGAGGCTGCATGGACGGCGCAAAATCATAAAGATTTTAAAACCTTCAGTAATAATTTAACCCAGCACCTGGCGCTTTATGGCAAAGCAGGAATTTATTATTATCATCCCTCAAAACCTTTACAAAACCCAGAAATACCGGTTAAGAGAAAGAAGCCATTAAATTATAAAGATTAACACGCACACGAATAAAATTTGAATATGAAGAATATATTAAAGTTTGCCTTGGTTACCCTTGCTGCTGTAGTTGTAGAACACCCTGTAGATGCGCAATGGACAGGGCCGAAGAGCAAGCCTACAAAAGAAGTTGAAGTTAAATACGGAACCCTAACACCGCCAAACCGTACCGATGCCGATATGGAAGCCTTTCGCAGTTATGGTTTAGGGCAGTTTATCCATTGGGGAATTTATTCTATCGCGGGTAACGAATGGAATGGGGTAAGTGCAAGGGGAGGTGCAGCAGCATCAGAATGGATCCGATCCTGGGGCGGGCCTACAGCGCCAAAAGATTGGGCCAAAACTTACGATAACCTGTACAAACAGTTTAACCCGAAAAACTTTGATGCTAAACGCTGGGCTAAACAAGCTAAGGATATGGGCGCGAAGTATGTGATTTTTACCACCAAACATCATGATGGCTTTGCACTTTGGCCAACCAAATATTCTGATTATAATGTTTCTGCATCGCCGTATAAAAAAGATATTGTAAAACAGATTGTAGATGCTTATACCGCCGAAGGTATTGATGTATATCTCTATTACTCGATTTTAGAATGGAATAACCCAAATTATATGGGGAAAGCTCCAAAAACAGACGAAGAGAAAGAAAAATTCGGTAAATTTTTAGCTTATACCCGAAACCAGCTTTTAGAGCAACTGGATAACTATCCGAAAATTAAAGGTTTCTGGTTTGATGGTACCTGGGATGCCTCGTGGAAAAGTGCCTACGAATTTACCTACAATTTAGAAAAAGAACTCCGAGAAAAACATCCTGGATTAATTATTGGCTCGCGTTTCCGTAACGATGAACATGGCTCAAGACACTTCGATTCGAATGGTAATATTTTAGGCGATTACGAACAAGGCTGGGAGCGTAAGTTACCTGCAGAATTTGAGTGGTTAAACGGTAACGATTGGGATGCGGTAATGACTATCCCGCCAAACGGTTGGGGATATATGAAAGATTGGTCGGGGATTTATACCAAAACTACCGACGATTTATTGGATATGCTGATGCGTTCGGTATCAATGAATGGCAATTTTGTACTAAACTTTGGACCCGATGGCAATGGAAATATGCATCCCGAAGAGGATAAAATTGCAAAGGAAATTGGCGAATGGATAAAAATAAATGCCGAGGCGGTATATGGGGCGCGCCATGCTGCATTAACCCCTTCTAAATTAGGTTACTTTACTCAAAAAGCCGATAATCTTTATTTAACTGTTTTTAACCAACCCGTAAATGGCATTGTGCGTATTGCGGTGCCTAAAAATGCCAAACAAGTTCCCGGTACAGCTGCGCTTTTAGTAAACAGTAAGAATTTAACCTTAAAACAAGCAGACCTTGGTTTGGATCTGGATAAGAATACCTATTACGATGTAATACTGCCAAAAGATTTTCAATCCAACAAAGCATTTGTAATTAAAATGAAACTGGTGGCGCCAAAAGCAAAAGCAGCAAAGTTAATGGATGCTAAAATGTAGCCTGGATGAATGGTTTTTTCTTAAATGTTTTAATACGATTTATAGTAAACCGTGCGGTTGTATACTATCAAACCATGCTGTGCGATAAATGGAAGTAATGGCCGAGAGGGCATAAACCGGGTTTTGACAGGAAAATTTAAATGTAAACGACAAGGTAATGAATAGGTTGATTAGTGCCCGAATTTTACCTTCTATGCTAAGCGTACTTTAGACTGGTTATCTGATGTTACGCCTGGTAAATACATTTATTTGGTTAGTTAATGATTGCGTAGCGATGGATGTTTCTACGCGATCTTAATCCTAACCCCGTGGGTATACATCCATATCAGAATTATCAAATCAAATAATCCTTAAGCCTGATATCTTAATATAAATCACGGGTACGATAATATAAATCATGGGTGCGGTAATATAAATCGCAAGTGCAATAATATAAATCGCGGGTGCGGTAATATAAAACGTGAGTGCAGTAATATAAAACGTGAGTGCAGTAATATAAATCGTGGGTGCAGTTATATAAATCACACTATTGGCTTGATACATTTAATATTGTATTAAACCGGTGTCGTAACCTTAACAATTTAATAACGCTAACTAACTATCTTACTAATAACATCGGTTCATCTTTGTTAAAAGATCCTAACCAAATAATAGGATAATTTAAGCACAATGATATGAGACTGATTTCTTGCGTAGCGCTTTTAATGGTTATACCGGCAGTTGGGCTTTTAACCAAAGCCAATAAATTTAGTGAAGATAAAAGGCCTGAAGCCCCAGTGCATGAGCATATTGTAAATGATTCAGCTTCATTAAAATTGTTTAAACCTATTGGTATGGCTGCTAAGCTTGAGGCTGCACCTGTTGTATTTACAACTGATTATCGGTTGAGTTTTTTTAAGCCTGTGTATCTCCACTCAACCCCTTTATTTACCATTCATAAAATAAAGTAGCGCAGCCGCGCTAAGAAAAATATGGACAGGAGGTCGTTATTAGAAGTAGACTTGGCTCATTAGTCGCTTTCATGTCTGAAAAGCTGGCAGATCATGTGGTGTCAGATATTTCTATCTGACACTCTATTTAGTATTTAATTCGAATTCTGTGTTTTTCATAGGCTGTATTATAAATATAGATTTGTCATCCTGAGCCTGTCGAAGGACCTGTTTAAATATCCCGAAAGGCGTTTCGACAASCTCAACGTGACAAATTCGAATGGAAATTACAAATATGATACAGCCTGCAATTTTAATCGACTTTAGATTAAGGACTTCAAACTAAAGACCCCAAACTATTTACCTTCCCACCAGGCTAAAGGAAACTTAATTTCATCAACGGAGCTTGCAATCATGTCGGGTTTAAAAGCATAATGCCCTAAAGTATCTTTGCTTGAGATACCCGAAAGTACCAGAATGGTTTTATAGCCCATTTGTACACCTCCTTGTATATCAGTTTCCATGGTATCGCCAATAACCGTAGTTTCACTGGTTTCTAATCCTAAAAATTTACGTGCCGAGCGCATCATCACGGGACTTGGTTTGCCTGTAACAAACGCTTTTCTGCCGGTTGCTTCCTCAATCATGGCAGTGGTTGCGGCAATGCCTAAATTATTCCACCCTGGTTTTTTGGGCGATGGATCTCTGTTGGTAGTAATAAATTTAGCTCCCGCAAGAATCATATCAACAGCACGCTGCACCATTTCGAGCGTAAAGTTTCTACCTTCTCCCAGCACAACAAATTCCGGATCGGTGTTTACCAAAGTAATACCATGATCGTGTAAACTGCTTAGTAAACCGCCTTCTCCCAATACATACGCGGTACCATTCGGGCTTTGATCGGACAGAAATTTTCCAGTAGCCATCGCACTGGTGTATACATGACTTTCTTCTACCTTTATACCTAATCCTTTAAGTTTGCGTACTACCTCCAAAGCTGTTCTCTGACTATTGTTGGTCATAAATGCAAAAGGAATATCTTCATCAATTAAGTTCTTAATGAATTTATCAGCACCAAATATCAATTCTTCCCCGCTATAAATCACCCCATCCATATCTATTAATAATCCTTGTTTCATGTTTTGTAGATTTAATCTGTTTATGTGCAAACTTAATATTTTCTTGTTCAATCAATGTTAAAATAAAGTCTTTTGAGCATGGAACGCTAAATAATTTTAAGCAATTTTCTTGTTAATTTATTTAACATAAACTTAATATGCAGGCTGTAGCGTCACTCCAACAAGTTACGTATTTGTATAAAATACTAAATAATGAAAAACGCCTTCAAACCAATTGCCATTCTTCTTTTAATCGCATTGAACACTTTGTTCGCCTGTAAAAAGAAAACCGATGATCCGACAGACTTTACAGTAGATGACAAAAACTTAACCGACTGCCCGCAAGGTTCAACCTGCTATTTTCAATATGTTAATTATGCCTCGCTTGTAGATAATCAGCTCACCTTAGCAACAGGCCAGTACCGTGTTTTTTGGACAAGGAGCGAGGGAAATTATGCTTCAAGGATTTTGTATTTTCTTGCTCCAATGACAGGTGATCGGTTCTTGTTGAAAGACAAGGATGTAGCTGAGGGCAGGGTGAAATATGTGTCCGGTTGCCCTTCATGTAATTCAATCGGTTCATTAAGAGCTATTGCTGGGGCAGTTAAAGGTGTAAAAATTGCTAAAAGTAATGCCGGATATGAAAAGTGGCTGTTAGAATCGAATATTGTGTTGGCTTTGGAAGGTAGTACAAGGCCACTAGATACAATATACATTAAGCAATATTATTATGCTGCCGTACAGTAATAATTAAGTTTATAGATTCTAGATGTATATAGGCGCCATTTTTCGCCAGTAATGGGGGCGGTGCGCGTTGCTCTCCCAGGTATGAAACTGATTGGGGATACCTTTCTCCCATAACAGGCTGCTTAGGTGCTGGTTTCCACTCAAAAATGGATCAGTTTCGCCCACAGCAAGAATAATTTCCATGTTTCGAACTGCTGATAGCAATCGATCATCGTTTAGGTTAGCAATATACTGCGCTGGCATATTAAAATAAACTTTTTCGTCGTGAAACCCGTTCAGTAGGTCTCTAAAATCGCCTATACTGTCTGTAAGGTCATATCTGCCGCTTATGCCAACGGCTTTTTTAAATAACCAGGGATATTTCATAGCCAGGTTTATAGCATGGTAAGCGCCCATACTACAGCCTGCGGTTTCTATGTAATCGCCATCATTTTTCTGATAGATAAGCGATAATACTTCTTCGAGGAGATATTTTTCATATTGTAAATGCCGGTCTATGCGTACCGATGGAAACACCTCATCGTTATAAAAGCTTTCTCCATCTATACTATCCACGCAGAAAATTTGGAGTTCGCCATTTTCAATCTGTGTACTTAATGAAGCTATAATTCCCCAGTTTTCGTAATCGTAAAACCTGGCCATACGGGTGGGGAAAAAGATAACTGCTCTTCCGGCATGACCGAAAACCAATAATTCCATATCCCGTTGAAGATGATGGCTGAACCACTTGTGATATTCCCTGTTCATTGGCTTCAATTCTTTTGCGGAAAATTAAGGCATGTATGTTATCGGGATATTAATTAAGCGTAATGATTAACCTAATTTCTCTTTAACAGTAGCTGCCCACAAACGATAACCTTCTTCGCTCAGATGCAATCCATCGTGATCGTAAAGTGCAGGGTCTGGATTGCCTTCTTTGTTGAGCATTTTCTTAAATACATCAATAAATTTCCAATTGCTATTGAGTTTAATGATTTCGCTTTCGATAAGGTTATTGGTATATCTAAACTGATCGGCCATTTGCCAGCGGGTAAGACTGGGTTTTAGCGATATAAAATAACAGGGTAATATGCCAAACCGCTGGTTAACTTTAACCATGAGCTGCTGGAAAAAGATAAATATCTCTTCAGGGTTTCTGCCATCGCCAAGATCGTTATCGCCTGCATATACTACAAGTGCCTTCGGCCTGTAGTCTATCATAATCCGCTCAAAAAACCATACACATGCTGCTAACGTAGAGCCGCCAAAGCCTAAATTGGTTACTTTCATGTCATCAAAATCATCTTCGAGACTATTCCACAACCGGATAGATGAACTGCCATAGAAAATAACACCAGGATGCTCCCGATCTAAGCGATGCGCCCTTTCCAATTGTTTAACTTCTTCTTCGTACCAGTACATATGGTTAAAGATAAAAAGATCTGCCTGTTGAAGGAATGTATTGTATGTTAAGTTTATGTTATTAGGTGTTGTTTTATTGGTTCATTAGTCATTTGTTCATGCGTATCGCACAATTTTACAGGCGCTCAAAACTTAATGCCCTAAACTTCTTAATGATGAAATAAATAAGATTTAAAGACTTTTCCCTTTAAGGGGATAAGAATATTAAGATCAAATTTGCATGATCTTAATGCCCTAAACTGCTTAATGATGAAAAAATAAGATTAAGGATTTTTACCATTAAGGGAATAAGAATATTAAGGTTGAATTATCGCCCTTAACTTAATAGCCACTAAATTGTTTCCGGTTGTCCCATTCTCTTTAGGATGCGGTAATGGGAGCGAAGTGCCGATAAGAAAGTGCTGTTTTCATGATAGGGCAATCCAAATTCTAACGCAGTTTGTTTTACAATGATGGAGATCCGTCCATAATGAACATGGCATATTTTAGGGAAAAGGTGGTGTTCTATTTGCCGGTTCAATCCACCAAGAAAGAATGCTGAGATTGGCGATTGGGTTGCAAAATTAGCTGTAGTTCGCATTTGGTGTTCGGCCCAGGCTTCTTCCATATTGCCTTCTGCATTGGTTATTGGAAAAGTTGTTCCTTCCACCACATGAGCAAGTTGGAAAACGAGTCCCATGGTTAAGCCCTGAGCCATGTGTAACACCACAAAACCGATTGCAATCTGCCACCAGGCAAGCGGTATAACCAGTATCGGTAAACCAATAAAAATAAAGTAGTACAGAAACTTATAGAAAAAGAGGTTAAAGTATTCAACCTTCGGATGCTTGTTCTGGCAGGCACCCACACTTTTTTGAAAAAACTTTTTATAATCTTTACGAAACACCCAGGAAAGCGAAGCCAGGCTATATAAAGGGAAAGCATACCATTGCTGGAAGCGCTGGTGTGGTTTTAATTCATCTTCTGTACAGATGCGTATAAGGCCTGGTGCTACTTCTATATCTTCGTCATGGCCCGGTATATTGGTATAGGTATGGTGTACCACATTGTGGGTAATGTTCCACACATACGGATTGGCGCCAACCATATTAAAAAGAAAACTGAAAAAAGAATTGATGCGTTTAGAACTCGAAAACGCACCGTGAATGGCATCGTGGCAGATATTAAAACCAATAAATGCACAAGTTGCACCAAGTAAAATGGTAAGTCCCAAAAGTATAGTGCTATGCACGTTTAAAAGGAGTATGGAAAAGTAAAGTGCCAGAAATAYAGTAAGGAAAAGAAAGGCTTTAAACCACATCAGCACATTGGCATTGATACTTCTATTGTTTTCTTTAAAGTCGTTGTTTACTCTGCGGCGAACTTCCGAGTAAAATGTATTCCCTGTTAAACATGGGAATTTTGCTTTTGATTTCATGATCCTGTGCGCTAATCTACCCCATGTACGAGGTCGATAACTCCAAGTTCATTAAGCTTTATGTATAACCTGGCTAATTGGCCAAGCTTAGTTATAAACGTAAACTACTGTGTTTTAGTTTTCGGCGAAGATAATAAATTAACTGTGATGCATCTGGCAATCATCTTAAATAATTACAACTTTCTTAACAAGAAAGTAAATAATTTACTTTCAATGGCTGTATCAATAAATTAATAATGAGATGAAAGCAAAAAGAAAGGGTAAAATATTGGTCACTAATATTTTAGCTCCAGATTATATTCAATCGGAGAATTCAATTTAATTAAGACACAGACTACTCGCTGTAGTTCCTCTTACTAGCAGCATAAATATGGTACCAAATGTAAAAAATCCATATTAATACCACTGTGCTATAAACCAATTCGGGTTCAAATGAATCCTTGGTAATTAACAGTGCAATGGAGGAGATCAGGGCAGTCAGGAAGAAATAAAGAATATTTTTCATAACGTACTGATTTAATGAATGTTGGATTTAGTAAATATAATAAAATATCTCGTTTGGAGCAAGAGTTTTACGAAATAATTTACCTGATTCTGATGAAAGCGGTTTTTTATCTTATTTATAAGGCGTTTTTTCTTCATTTAATTTGTGTTTTACTTGTTGTTATGCATAATTATAGCGGTTTGAAGCTTATTTAGTTGTCCATAGTAATTAGTTTGAATTGTTGCTTTAATTAATACGGATCTTTATCAGGATAACGTCTGTGAAGTTGTTTTACTTTAAAATGAAGTAAATAAGTTTAGCGGCTAGTAAGTAAAAGTGTTAAATGGTTAAGAATTAAGTTGAAATGCACAAAATTGTGGCACAAGAGAATTTATATTTTTTTGTAAGTTTACGCGGCACAACCAATCAAGAAACCAATAACACACACAAATGATTAAATTTTCTTTAAGCTTAATTTCTTTTACACTAGTTTTTTTTGGATTAAGAAACTTCTTTAGCGAACCAAAAATACAACGCGTATCACCCCCTGAATTAACGATAACCAATTTCGCAGGACCTGATGTTACACCCAGCCCAGCCTGTTTAGCCGTAGCGCCAACCGGAGAAGTATATGTTGGTGTTGATATGATCGGCTCTTTAGGCAAAGATCCTGGTAAAGGTCATATTCTTAAATTGATAGATAAGGATAACGATGGTAAAATGGACGAACATGTAGATTTTGCCGAAGTGGATAATCCACGCGGTATTATTGTTCAAGGTAGCCAGGTATATGTATTACATACCACTTTTTCTAAAGAAACAAAACAGGCTACAGGCATGAATTTAGTAGTTTTCGAAGATAAAGATGGCGATGGAAAAGCCGATGGACCCGAAAAACCGCTTATAGAGCATATCAGTAATGCCAAATATATCCGCGAACGTGGTACCGACCATGCTACTAATGGCATTAGAATGGGTATTGATGGATGGATTTACATTTCCGTTGGAGATTTTGGATTCCATGATGCGGTAGATCGTTCAGGTAAAAAACTAACTATGCTAGGTGGTGGAATTATGCGTGTTCGTCCTGACGGAACTGAAATGGAAGTATATACACATGGTACACGTAATGTTTATGATGTTGCTATTGATCCTTACATGAACGTTTTTACCAGAGAAAATACCAATGATGGCGGTGGATGGAACGTTCGTTTCTCGCACCATATACAATCTGGAGAATATGGTTACCCTGTGTTATTTCAGAATTTTACCGACGAAATTATTCCTGCGCTTGCAGATTTAGGTGGAGGATCGGGTACCGGTGCATTGTTTATGGATGAACCGAACTGGCCTGAACAATATAACCATGTACCAATGATGGCCGATTGGGGCAGAAGCATGCTTTATATTCATAGAGTTACCACTGATGGCCCAACCTTTACGCAGAAAGATGAAGAGTTTATTAAACTTCCTCAGATTACCGACCTTGATGTAGACGGTTCAGGAAGACTTTATCTATCGGCTTGGGATGGCGCTGGTTATTCTGGCAGCCCGAATAAAGGCTACGTTGTTCGGGCAGTGCCAAACAACTGGACATACAAAGCTTTTCCTGATGTTAAAAAAGCTTCAATTAAAAAACTAACTGAGCTACTTAAATCGAATAGTGCGGTAGGCCGTTTAACCGCTTCGCAGGAATTGGTTTTGCGCAACAATAAACAAGCTATTGCAACGGCCTTAAAAGTGGCTTCCGATCAAAGTTTAGCGCTTGATGTCCGTATAGCCGGTATTTATACCTATGCACAGCTCACCAAAGAAAACGGTATTGCAACTTTAGTTGAATTTACTAAAGATAAAGCAGTTAAGGAATTTGCCTTAAAAGCACTTGCAGATCGTAAAGCCAATATAGACAAAGTACCAGCTGAGCCATTTTTAGAAGGTTTAAAGGATCCTTCTCTTCGCGTTCAGGCTGCTTCGATAATTGGTTTAAACCGTTTGGGCAGGGCAGAAGTTGCCAATGTGCTTTTACAAACGAAGGTGCCTGCTTCATTTACAGTACCTGCCAAAGGTACTGAAGGTCCTCATGCAACGCCAAATTCAGCCATTATTTTGCCTCACTTAGCTGTTAGGGCCTTAGTTGATCTTCAGGCGGTAGATGCTTTGCTTGCTGCAGTTAAAACTGAAAATTCTACCCTTGCACTTTGGGCATTACGTTATATACATACCGAAAAAGCGGTTAACGGACTGATCGAAAACTATAAACAATCGACAGATGAAAAATTAAAACAGCAGATCCTGGTTACCTTGGGCCGTTTGTATAAAAAAGAAATTGCCTACGACGCTTCTTGGTGGTGGGGTACACGTCCTGATTCTCACGGACCATACTTTAAAGCTGTTTCATGGGAAGGTTCTCCTATTATCGAGAAATTCCTGAAAGAAGAGGCTACGAAAGCCGGAGCACAGGGAAAACAATTTTTCGTTGATTTAAATGCGCGTCAAAGGATGGATATCCCTGAGTTTGCCGAAGAAGAAAAAGTAGCTGCAGCTGAAGAACCAAAAATTGATTTAGATAAAATCAAAAACAAAAAAGGTCAGGTAGGTAAATCATCTATCGAAGATGTATTGTTGGCGATCAATAAGTTACAGGGCAATCCGTTGAAAGGAAAAAATATTTTCAACAGTCAGGGTTGTATTGCCTGTCATAGTTTGAGCAAAAGCGAGAAAATGAAAGGCCCTTTTATGGGGCAGATCGGCTCTATTATGAGCCGTGAGCAGATTGCAGAATCGATATTAAAACCTAATGCTTCAATTTCTCAGGGATTTGCTTCAGTAATGATTACCGCCAAAGGCGACCATACCTATATGGGCTTTATCACAGAAGAAACGGCTGCCAAAGTAGTGATTCGTAATATTGCAGGAGAAGTTTTTACCATCAAAGTGGGCGATATCCTGTCGAGAAAAGAAATGGAAACTTCGATGATGCCAGAAGGCATGGCCAATTCATTATCATATGAAGAACTGGCTTCATTAGTTTCTTTCTTATCTGAACAGAAAAAATAATTTCTCGTAGTAAAATTGATAAGTATGATCTGTAAACCATGAAGAAAAATCAGCTTATCACAATTATATGTACCATCATAACCTTGTTTTGCTCAACGTTTGCAGTAGGGCAAAACAAGGAAATTGATTCAACTTTTAAGATGCCTTCGCATCCAAGGTTATTGATAAGTCATGACCTTGAAAAACAGATCTTAGAAAATGTAAAACGCGACGCGAGGTTTAAACAAATCCATCAAGCCATACTATCAGAAGCAGATCATGTTTTAAATAAACCCGTATTAGAGCGGGTGATGATCGGAAAACGTTTGCTTGATGTATCTAGAGAAGCACTTAAAAGGATTTATTACCTCTCTTATGCTTTTAGGCTTAACCATGATAAAAAGTATGTAGCCAGAGCAGAAAAAGAAATGCTGGCAGTTTCTGGTTTTAAAGATTGGAACCCAAGTCATTTTCTTGATGTGGGTGAAATGACAATGGCTTTATCAATAGGTTACGATTGGTTATATCAGGATTTACCCCAATCAACCAGAAGTATAGTCGCACTTGCCATTCTCGAAAAGGGAATACAGCCTTCAACAAACAATAAGTACAATAACTGGTTAAATGTTACCAATAACTGGAATCAGGTTTGTAATGCGAGTATCTCGTTTGGTGCAATAGCTACTTTCGAAGAACACCCGGCCTTATCGGCGAAACTGATTAACCGGGCAATAAAAAGTGTAATCCTACCCATGCAACAATATGGTCCCGATGGTGCTTATCCGGAAGGTTATGGCTATTGGGAATACGGCACTTCTTTTAATGTAATGTTTATCAGTGCTTTAGAAGGTGTTTTTCATCAGGATTTTAATTTAAGCGCTCAGCCAGGGTTCCTTAAAACAGCTGATTATCTGGCTAATGTGACCGCTCCTTCAGGAAAACCTTTTAATTATTCAGATAGTAGAGCGGTGGCAGAATTTAATCCCGCACTTTTTTGGTTTGCATCGAAACTGAACGACCCTGGTTTACTTTGGGTAACTAAAAAACAGCTTGATGAACAAATGCCTTTACAGAATAGATTACTGCCATCGGCAATGTTGTGGGGAGCAAAACTATCGCTTAATAACATTCAGCCTAAAACTGCACACTTTTGGATCGGAAATGGCCCTAATCCAGTTGCTTTGATGCGGAGTTCGTGGACAGATCCGCTGGCTACTTTTGTGGGCTTTAAAGGTGGCTCACCCGGCGTTAGCCATGGTCATATGGATGTAGGCTCTTTCATCATGGAATCGCAAGGGGTGCGTTGGGCAATGGATTTTGGGATGCAGGAATATGAATCGCTCGAATCGAAGGGTATTAATCTTTGGGATACTAAACAAAATTCACAGCGCTGGAAAATATTCCGCTATAATAATCTCGCACACAATACACTTTCCATTGATAGTACTTTTCAGCTTGTTAAGGGCAATGCTGCTTTCATCAGTAGCGCTAATAATGGCCTGTTTATGAATGCTGTTGCCGATCTGAGTAGCTTATATGCTGATAAACTAAAAAAATCAATTAGAGGGGTGGCCTTGATCAATAAAAAAACAGTACTGATCCGCGATGAAATAACCGTGGGAAACACTGATGTAACCCTTCGGTGGTCGATGGTTACACCTGCTACAGTACACATT
>NZ_JBFTQI010000054.1:0-13646 GCF_056398925.1 Pedobacter sp. 01T416_2 | reverse complement strand
GGTTTAACTTAGCTAAACCCGGTAGCAGCGAACACGATCCCGATTTTTCTATCGGGAGAAGTAAAGYGGATAACGGGGCTTTCGGAACCGATTGAAACAGAACCCTGCTTTTCAAAATGYRAAAATGGGATTTGRAGCGGTTAGATATGAGATTTGAGAAGCAAAAAACCTCGCAGTTTTTAAAAGCCTGCGAGGTTTCATGGTAAATTCTCATCTCATTTCGTCATCCTGAATTTGTTTCAGGATCTATCCTACCAGTAAGATGCTGAAACAAGTTCAGCAGGACGCCTCTGGTTAATCTTGCTGCTCTTTTTTATTAATAAAAAAGTAAACAGGCACTCCCAGCAAAACAATCACAAGCCCCGGCCAGGTATACTGCTGTTTATAAATGAGCAGCAAAATACAAAATGCCGCTCCTATCAATAAGTAAATAATCGGTGTAACTGGATATAACCAGGTTTTGTAAGGCCTTTCAAGACCAGGTTGTTTTATCCTTAAATAAATAACACCAAAAACAGTAATCATATAAAATAGCACGATAACAAAGGATATCATATCTAAAAGATTACCATATTGCCCACTTAAACATAAAGCAGATGCCCAAATGCCCTGCATCCAAAGTGATCTTTCAGGAACTCCATTTTTATTGTTTTTTAATGCTGCTTTAAAAAACATTCCATCTTTTGCCATGGTTTGAAAAACCCTTGCACCTGCCAATACGATTCCATTAACACAACCGAAAGTAGAAATCATTACCAACAATGCAATTACAATTGTGCCGATTCCACTACCAAAAATCTGTTCTGAGGCTGCAACAGCAACCCGATCATTGAGGGCAAATGCAATACTCTCTCTGTTTAGGGTATTGAGATAGATAAAATTGACCAATAAATAAAGAATCATCACTGCTGAAGTACCTAAAACCATAGAACGTACAACATTTTTTTTAGGGTTTTCGATTTCTCCCGAGACAAAAGTTACGTTTTCCCAGGCCACACTCGAAAATACCGAACCAACCATGGCAGCTGCAATCCCCCCCATTATTGCCATTCCGGAAATGGATTCCCATCCCGATTTCAAGAAATTGCCGCTTGGATCTGTTTTAAGATTATTGAAAGCATCCCAGCCAAAGCTCATATTTCCGGCCCAAAAACTGTTTTTCACCAAAAGAAAGCCTAAAATAATTAAGCCGATTAAAGCGACAATTTTAGAACCAGTAAAAATGTTCTGCAAAATTTTACCGCCTTCAACACCTTTTGTATTAATATAAGTTAAAAGCAGAATCACACCGATGGCTAAAATCTGTATCCAGGTAATTTTATAACCGCCACTCTGAAAAATTGGAGCAGCATCGTTTAAAGCTGGTATTAAATAGGCCGTAAATTTACCAAAAGCAACAGCAACAGCTGCAATAGTGCCGGTTTGAATTACGGTAAACAAGCCCCAACCGTAAAGAAATCCCATCATTTTACCGAAAATCTCTTTCAGGTAAGTGTATTGCCCACCAGCTTTGGGAAACATGGAAGAAAGTTCTCCATAAGAAATTGCGGCGGCAACTGTCATCACCCCAGTGATCACCCAAACCACAATCAGCCAATAACCGGAACCTAAATTCCGCATGATGTCGGCACTAACAATAAAGATACCGCTTCCGATCATCGAACCCATTACCAGCATGGTAGCATCAAAAAGGCTTAATTTTCTTTTAGAAGGTCCATCTTCTTTTTCAATATTCATTTTTAGTTTGGTTTAGTTTGTGGCTAATTTATTTAAAAAAAAGAAAATAGGAGTACTTCGCTTGTATTATTTTAATTGAGCGAAATTTTATTCTACTTGACAATGAAAAATTTAATCACAAGAAAAATATTTTATTATCTTGCTAGATATAAGTACGTAGTTTGGAGAGAAGCGTTTGGCGCTGAACGTTTGAAATAGATTAAACAATTGACCAATTTAAACAGTTAACCAGTTACACAACAACATAAACAACTAACCAAATATAAAACCAATTATTAACTATGGATTTTTTACAAAACAATTTAATTTACTGTATTCCGGCGCTAGGCCTTGTCGGGATTATAGTTATGATGATTAAAAGCGCCTGGGTAAACAAGCAAGATGCAGGTGATAAAAACATGCAGGAACTTGCGGGCTATATAGCCGATGGAGCTATGGCCTTTTTAAAAGCCGAATGGAGGGTATTGAGCATTTTCGCTGTTTTTACGGCTGCGCTCCTAGCCTACTCAGGAACAATTACCGAAATTAAAGGGGTACCTATGCATTCGAGCTGGATTATCTCTATTTCTTTTATTATAGGAGCGGTATTTTCTGCAACTGCGGGTTATATCGGAATGAAATCGGCCACAAAAGCAAATGTTAGAACCACACAGGCTGCTAGAACAAGTTTAAAACAAGCATTAAAAGTTTCGTTTACTGGCGGTACCGTAATGGGCTTAGGCGTAGCTGGCCTTGCTGTTTTAGGTTTAGGCGGTTTATTTATTGTTTTTTTACAGGTATTCCATGTAACCAGCGCCAATAGCACCGAAATGAGAACTGCTATTGAGGTTTTAACCGGATTTTCTTTGGGTGCCGAATCTATTGCCTTATTTGCCCGCGTTGGTGGGGGTATTTATACCAAAGCTGCTGATGTTGGTGCCGATTTAGTGGGTAAAGTAGAAGCCGGAATTCCTGAAGATGATGTACGTAACCCTGCAACCATTGCCGATAATGTAGGCGATAACGTGGGTGATGTTGCAGGTATGGGTGCCGATTTATTTGGCTCATATGTAGCAACGATATTAGCCACCATGGTTTTAGGACAAGAAATTACAGTAACTGATAAATTCGGGGGTATGTCTCCCATCCTTTTGCCTATGGTAATCTGCGGATTGGGTATTTTATTCTCGATTGTAGGTACCTGGTTTGTAACCATTAAAGATGATAAATCAAATGTTCAGACGGCTTTAAATCTAGGTAACTGGTCATCAATTTTGATTACAGCAGTAGCTTCGTTCTTTATCGTAAAATGGATGTTACCCGAAACATTAAACTTACGTGGGTATGAGTTCTCTAGTATTAATGTGTTTTATGCCATTATTGTTGGTTTAGTAGTGGGTACAATTATGAGTATTGTTACCGAATATTTTACCGCAATGGGCAAAGGCCCTGTAAATTCTATTATCCAACAATCATCAACCGGACATGCCACCAATATTATTGCAGGTTTAGCTGTCGGAATGAAATCGACTGTTATTCCAATTTTGGTTTTAGCAGGCGGGATTATGTTATCGTACCACTTTGCTGGTTTATATGGTGTAGCTATTGCAGCAGCAGGTATGATGGCCACTACAGCTATGCAATTGGCCATTGATGCTTTCGGACCAATTGCTGATAATGCGGGCGGTATTGCAGAAATGAGTCAGTTACCTCCAGAAGTACGCGAACGTACCGATAATTTAGACGCTGTTGGAAATACCACTGCAGCTACCGGTAAAGGATTTGCCATTGCATCTGCAGCCTTAACCTCTTTAGCATTATTTGCAGCTTTTGTAGGCATTGCAGGTATTACGGCGATAGATATATATAAAGCGCCAGTATTAGCAGGATTATTTGTTGGCGGGATGATTCCTTTCATTTTCTCGGCCCTTTGCATCCAGGCGGTGGGTAAAGCGGCAATGGATATGGTTCAGGAAGTTCGTCGCCAGTTTAGGGAAATTCCTGGCATTATGGAGTACAAAGCCAAACCAGAGTACGAAAAATGTGTAGCCATTTCAACCAAAGCATCTATCCGTGAAATGATGATGCCCGGTGCTATCGCCTTAATCACGCCGATAATTGTTGGTTTTACTTTTGGTCCTGAAGTTTTAGGTGGATTRTTGGCCGGCGTAACCGTTACCGGTGTATTGATGGGGATTTTCCAAAGCAACGCAGGTGGCGCATGGGATAACGCCAAAAAATCATTCGAACAAGGTGTAATGATCAATGGTGAAATGCACTACAAAAAATCAGAACCACATAAGGCTTCAGTAACAGGGGATACTGTAGGCGATCCTTTTAAAGATACCTCGGGTCCTTCAATGAACATTTTAATCAAATTAATGTCTATTGTTTCACTAGTTATTGCTCCATACATCGCAGTTAAGGCAATTGCCAGCGAACATAAGCAAGAAGTTCGAAAAGAAATCAGAATTGAGCAAAAAACCGATAGTTTAGGTAACGTAATTACGGATACTTTAACCAATACCACCGACACTTTAAGGCGTTAGTTGTAAAAACATTGATAAAATAATAGCTAAAGGGATTTTTTAACCAAAATCCCTTTTACATTTCCGTAATTTTTAATTACGTTTGGAGCTGAATTAATCTAAACAAAAACTATAATATGGGTTTATTTACTAAAAAGCCAATGCATCTATTGCTTGAAGAAGCAGGTGATTCAAGCAAAGGCTTAAAGCGCACACTTAGTGCAGGTGCATTAGTTGCATTAGGTGTAGGGGCTATTATTGGTGCCGGGCTATTTGTTCGTACTGCTGCTGCAGCCGCTCAAAATGCTGGACCATCAGTTACAATCGGTTTTATAATAGCTGCGATAGGCTGTGCTTTGGCAGGTTTATGTTATGCCGAGCTCTCTTCTTCTATTCCAATCTCTGGTAGTGCATATACTTATACTTATGCTACTATGGGCGAGCTAATGGCTTGGGTTATTGGATGGGATTTAGTGTTAGAATATGCTGTAGGTGCCGCTACTGTAGGTATAGCCTGGAGCGAATATCTGAATAAACTATTGGTAGAAGTATTACATACCTCACCCATACCCTACGAGTGGTGCCACTCGCCTTTCCAATCGCATCCAGATGGTACCGTAAATGGAATTATGAATCTTCCTGCCTTGTTTATAGTAGGCTTGTTAAGTTTACTTTTAATTAAAGGAACTTCAGAATCTGCTTTTGTAAACGGTTTAATCGTAATTACCAAAGTGGGTATTGTTATCTTAATCATTGTTTTAGGTTGGGGCTTCATCCACGAAGCAAATCACCATCCATACATTCCGGCTGCTACCACATATGTAGATCATGCAGGTATTAGCCATAGTTTTGGTGGTTTCTGGGGCGTTATTGGCGCTGCCGGAACGGTATTCTTTGCCTTTATCGGTTTTGATGCTGTAAGTACTGCCGCTCAGGAAACTAAAAATCCTAAAACAGCAATGCCAATTGGTATTTTAGGATCGTTAGCAGTTTGTACTGTATTATACATATTATTCGCACACGTTTTAACGGGAATTGCACCAGTTGAGTTTTTCAGAACTAAAGGTGGTGAAGCATCTGTGGTAGCTGCAATTAGCGAATATATGACCGGATACTCATGGTTATCTAAATTAGTAACAGTAGCAATTTTAGCCGGTTTCTCTTCTGTAATCTTGGTGATGTTATTAGGCCAAAGCCGTGTATTTTATTCGATGAGTAAAGATGGTTTATTACCTAAAATGTTCAGTGATTTACACCCTAAATTTAAAACACCTTATAAAGCAAACTTAGTGATCTTGGTAATTGTAGGTTTATTTGCTGCATTTATCCCAGGCGATGTAGTGGGCGATATGACTAGTATCGGTACGTTATTCGCATTTATGTTGGTTTGTATAGCGGTAATCATCTTAAGAAAAACAGATCCAGATCTTCCTCGTCAGTTTAGAACACCTTGGGTACCTTTAATTCCGATTTTGGGTGTTGTTGCCTGCGGTTTAATGATCCTTGGTTTAGGCTGGACAAACTGGTTAAGATTATTTGGCTGGTTAGCATTAGGATTTATCATTTACTTTGGATACAGTAAAAAGAATTCTCATTTGAAAGACGTTAAATAAATTACATTTTTCAAAAAAACAAAAGCCTCGACCGAAAAGTCGGGGCTTTTTTATGTTAAATAATTGTTAATAAAACTACCTTTGCAAAAAATTGATAACATGTACCGCTATTTTGCTAAATTTAAGATCACTTATTTCTTCTTAACGATTGTTTTGCTATTCATTTCCGCTGCAGGATATGCGCAGAGAACAATTAACGATGTAATGGATTCTACCACGGTTAACCATTTGCTCATTATTTCTAAGAAATATGGTTCATTATCTTTTAGCGGGTACCTGCAGCCTCAATTCCAGGTTGCGCAAGCAAATGGTGCACAGGCAGAATACCAAGGCGGAAATTTTGGCGAGTTTACCAATAACCGGTTTAGGTTGAGAAGAGGTCGTTTAAGGGCCGATTATATGATGTTAACAGATGATGGCAGTCCTTCTACCTATTTTGTACTTCAGTTTGACGGTACTGAACAAGGTGTTGCCATTCGTGATTTTTGGGGACGTTATTACGAAAATAAATGGAAAATACTGGCGGTTACTTTAGGGCTTTCTGGCCGTCCGTTTGGGAACGAACTGCAATTATCTTCTTCAGTAAGGGAAGCGCCGGAGCGTGGCCGGATGTCGCAGATTTTAATGAAAACAGAACGAGATCTGGGGGCTACGTTTACCCTAAATCCTCGTTGGAAAGATGCCCGGTTGAAAAACTTTGTATTCGATTTTGGTATTTACAACGGACAAGGCTTAGCCGGCGCTGGAGAATTTGATAATAGTAAAGATTTTATCTTCAGGTTAAGCCATAAAACCTATGCCTTTAAAAATTTCACCATTGCGGGCGGTATAAGTACGCTACAAGGCGGCTTAAACCATCGCTTGCCCGTAAGTTATAAGATGGATAGAATCGACAACCAATGGAGAATGATGAAGGATTCGTCGGCCAATACCATCAATAAGGTTRCTCCAAGGAGATATTATGGTGCCGATATTCAGCTGGCTACAAAAACCAAAAGCTGGAAATCTGAATTGAGGGCAGAAGTGGTGTCTGGCTTACAAACAGGCACTTCAACTACCTCAACCACACCTGGCTCTTATCCTGTTGATAGCAAATCGATAGCCTTGCCTTATTATACCCGAACCTTCAATGGTGCTTACGTTACATTTGTACAAACCTTGAATAGCACCGACAATCAGCTTATTTTAAAATACGATTGGTATGATCCAAATTCAAAGGTAAAAGGGCTTGATATTTCAAATACTCAGGGGCTTTCTCCAGCGGATGTTCGTTTTGATACTTTTGGATTTGGTTTTTTACATCATTTTAATCCACATTTTAAGGCTGTACTTTATTATGATATCATTAAAAACGAATCGACCCAAATTCAGGGTTATACTGCTGATAGAAAAGACAATGTGCTCACGTTAAGAACACAGTTCTATTTCTAATAAATAACAGTACAATGGAGGAATTGATACAAATTCCGCTACCTTTGCTTAAAATTGCGCTGCTATGAAATTCGATTTTATGACGTTCAACTTAAGCCAGATCCTATCCACAACGATGGTGCTCTTCGCTATTATCGATATTTTGGGCGCCATTCCCGTTGTAATCGAATTACGTAGAAAAGCAGGTCATATCGAATCAGAAAAAGCATCTTTAGTTGCTACAGGCTTAATGATCCTCTTTTTATTTGTTGGCGAATCGTTATTAAAAGTAATCGGATTAGATGTAGAATCTTTCGCTATTGCGGGTTCTTTCGTGATCTTTTTTATCGCTATGGAAATGGTATTGGGATTAACGATTTTTAAAGAAGAAGCACCAGAAACAGTCTCCATCGTTCCGTTGGCTTTCCCTTTAATTGCCGGAGCAGGAACAATGACTACCCTACTTTCGCTAAAAACAGAATATCATACCCAGAATATTTTAGTGGGCATTATACTCAATATGTTGTTTGTATACTTTGTATTGAAAAATACCAACAGACTTGAAAAACTTTTTGGAAAATCGGGCTTGAACATCTTACGTAAAGCCTTTGGGGTAATTTTATTGGCTATAGCGATTAAATTGTTCAGAAATAATACGGGACTATAGGTATCATTTCAAAGATTCGTCACCCTGAATTTATTTCAGGGTCCAATAATCAAAAAAGATGCTGAAACAAGTTCAGCAAGACGACGAACGTAGAAAAGTACTCATCAAAATGACAATCCTCCAATCAATCTGTAACAATAATTACGTATATCCATCTAAACATAAAGCTTACATCATGAACAGCTTTGAAGAATATACCTTAATTATTGGAGCAATAGCCGTTTTAATCGAAGCGGTAAAATACTTTAAAAAGAATTTCAAATCCTGGTTTGAACATACGTAATGTCGCTTTAAGTGAGCGTCATGCTGAATTTATTTCAGCATCTATATGTTAAGACCCTGAAATAAATTCAGGGTGACGATACAAGTAGTTTAATCCTGGCTCTTCTTAATCAACCTCGCCACAAACATCGTATCGGCATTGTTTTCATAACCCTTTATCAATTCCATTTTTTCCAGTTCTAATGGCAACTGATCAATCATATGCTGAACAATGGCTTCGTTTTCTTCGGCAAAGGCAGAGCAAGTAATGTAAATTAAGGGCTTACCTGGCTTTAAATACTTTACAATATTTTGGACAATCCCCTTCTGGATGCTGGCAAATTGATTAATTTTCCGTTCCTCGAAAAATGTAAGCATTTCGGGTGTTCTGCCCCATGTTCCAGAACCAGTGCAGGGCGCATCCAAAATGATCCCGTCAAATTGATAGTGGTGTAAAACCTGATCGTTGTTCTGTAAAAGATCCAGTTCCTTTTTATGGTACTTTTTGATCCCGGCTAAGCGGAAACGTTCATCTAAATTTAAGAGTACACTTTCTCTCAGATCAGAAACCAAAAGCTCAATCACAGGCTCCAAACTGTGCAACAGCAGCGTTTTCCCACCAGATGCCGCGCAGCAATCCCACCATTTATCCCATTTGTTCGGTTTAAAATAACTGCCTGTGTGCTGAGAAGATAAATCCTGAACCTGATAACTGCCTTCTTTTAATATGGTTTCTAACTTGGTTCCATTAGGCAAAGCCAGAGAAGTATCAGAAATCGCTTTAACCGCAATGTTTTCATCTTCTAATTTTGCAATAATAGCTACAGATTCTTCTCCTCCTACCCTGATAAAGAGATCTGGCTGTTTGAAGAATGAGGTACAAAACGCTTCCCGGTCTAATCCATCAGATAGATTTTCGTGAAACGGATATACCTCCTGCAAATCAAAATCCGGATACCTGGTTTTAATGATGGATATTTTTTCTCCCAGCGGCAGTATAATACTTTCCTTTAATTCCGGCAGATTTTTCTCTACAATAAGGCTAAGTGTATCGTGGCATAAGAAATCGGCAATACTTAAACGTTCTTCCTGCGGAAGTGCCGATAAAGCCTTACCTAATCTAAAAAAGCTATACATATGACGTGTAGCCCATCTCCTATCGGATGAACCCATTTGCTTATGCTGCTTAAAATAGGTTGGTAGAAAACGATGCAAGGGCAAACTTCCATCATAATTACTCAAAATCTGTTCAAAGGCTCTTAACTGATGATCTGCTCTCATGCAATAATTAAAATGGAAGAAAAAATTATAGAATTACTCAACTAGGTTTAACGCAAAGTTTTTAAACTTCAGTAACATTAAACTGGTGTTAATATAGCCTAATTTTTCATCATGGATAAATGAAAAGTTATTATGGAGGCCTTTATATTTATCTTTTACCAGATAATCTCTATAATCCTCTCCATAAGTAGTTAACAGTTTACCGAAATAATAGCCAACATCAAAGCCTTTAAAGGCGTATTCTCCAGGCTCAAATCCATACCTATAGCGATATTTTTTAATAAAGGTAACAACTGTACTGTTTTTATAGTCTATTTTATAAGATGAGCTGATAATGGTATTTAGGTCTTGTAATTTATCAGTGGGATAATTCTGTTTTACCCAATTAGGATGACCAAATAGATTAATGCTATAACCACCAGTGGGTAGATGCTTTAATTTATACAGTTTTTCTACTGTTGGCAATACAAAAGTCCTGTCGGATGAGGTAAGCACCACTGCATATTCTTTGCCTTTGATCATTTTTGTTTCAAAAGCATAGGCCGAAGCATACTCCTGTACCACAAACTTGGTACTGGCTTGAAAATAGTTCCTTATTGGCGCTGCAAATTGTTCGTCTTCTGTTTTCTTTGGGTTAATCAGTACCACTATAGTATTGGCAGGATTATAATTTTTAGCAATGTATGTGGCTATCTTTTTTCCATGTAAACCAATATTATTTACAATGGACACCAGATTTGGATTATTAAATTCTGCAGGTTCGGAAGCAGCCAAAGGAGATACGATGATTGCATTGTTTTCTTTGGCATAATTGGAGATAAACTTTAACCCATCAGGAAAAACAGGGCCAATAATTAAATTGCTTTGTTTAAAACGCTCATTTTTGTACAAAACCGATATATGTGCATTATCATCCTGTGTATCGAAAACATTGAGTTTAAAATTTAAACCCTGAGCCGCGGCAGAATCCAATCCCAATTTAAAGCCCTGATAAAAATCGATAGGCATAGCATATTTTTCTATATCGGCTTTTGTTGCTGTTTTTAAATTCAGCTCATCCAATTTAAAGGGAACAAGTAAGGAAACACTTGCCTGCGAAAACTTTTTGATAGGCTTTTTATCTGTTGGCTTTTCTTTTTCAACCGGTTTTTCCGTTTCAGGCTTGGGTGTCCTGATTTTAGGCGAACAAGCACCCAAAACTACCGCAAACAAAACCAGCAACCAATAAACCTTCTTGAAATTCATACCTATCATTTTTAACAAAATATGCTAGCAAAGTTTATTCCACCTTGCTAGCATAAGCATATTATTTGTATATCGACTCCCGACTAATGACTCAGGACTCTGAACTAAAAACTATTCCCACTCGATAGTTGCAGGTGGTTTAGAGCTGATATCGTATACCACTCTATTGATCCCTTTAACTTTATTGATGATTTCGTTTGAGATTTTAGCCAATACCGGATAAGGTAAATGGCACCAATCTGCAGTCATCCCATCAAGTGATTCAACTGCTCTTAATGCAATTACATTTTCGTAAGTACGCTCATCGCCCATCACTCCTACAGATCTTACCGGTAAGAAAATAGCGCCTGCCTGCCATACTTTATCGTAAAGGCCTGCTTCTTTTAAATTGTCGATATAAATTTTATCGGCATCTTGTAAAATGGCTACTTTTTCTGGAGTAACTTCTCCGATAATGCGGATACCCAGGCCTGGGCCTGGAAATGGGTGACGGCCTAAAATAAACGATTCTAACCCTAAAGTGGTGCCTACTCTTCTTACTTCATCTTTAAACAAAGTTTTAAGTGGCTCTACTACTTTAAGTTTCATAAAATCTGGCAAACCACCTACATTATGGTGCGATTTTATGGTTGCCGACGGCCCTTTAACCGAAACTGATTCAATAATATCAGGATAGATTGTACCTTGGGCCAACCACTTTACATCCTGGATCAGGTGAGATTCTTCGTCGAAAACTTCGATAAATACACGGCCAATAATTTTACGTTTTGTTTCCGGATCTTCTACCCCGGCCAATTGGCCCAAGAATTTATCTTTAGCATCAACGCCTTTAATATTTAAGCCAAAATCTTTATACTGTTCTAAAACACTTTCATATTCGTTTTTACGCAATAAACCATTATCAACAAATATACAGTGAAGGTTTGTACCGATGGCTTTATGTAAAAGTACCGCAGCAACACTACTATCAACACCACCTGAAAGTGCCAAAACAACTTTATCGTTACCTACAGTAGCTTTAATATCGGCAATTGTGGTTTCAACAAAAGCAGCAGAAGTCCAGTCCTGGCTACATCCGCAAATATCAACCAAGAAGTTTTCTAAAAGGATTTTCCCATCAATACTATGCGTTACCTCAGGGTGAAACTGGATGGCATAAGTATCTGAATCTTTAATATGGTAAGCTGCGACTTTTACGCTATCAGTACTGGCAATCAGCTCAAAATTTTCTGGAATATCGGTAATGGTATCACCATGGCTCATCCAAACTTGTGAACCGATGTTAATGCCTTTAAATAATTTATTCTCCTGGTTTACAAAATTCAGGTTAGCACGACCATATTCGCGTGTTGAAGATGGCTGAACTGCACCGCCAGAATGTTGGGCAATATATTGTGCACCATAACAAACAGCCAATAAAGGAAATTTTAAATGGTATTTCGATAAATCGATCTGAGGTGCATCTTCCTGACGAACGGAGAATGGACTACCCGAAAAAATAACTCCTTTTACATCAGGCGTAACCTCAGGAAGATTGTTGTATGGATATATTTCACAGTAAATATTTAGTTCGCGAACCCTACGAGCGATGAGTTGTGTAAATTGCGAACCAAAATCGACGATAATGATTTTTTCTTGCATCCGCAAAGGTACCAATTAGATATGATATTTGAAGCCGGAGATTTGAGATTTTTAGCTTAAAAAAGTCCGGAGTCGGCAGTCAGGAGTCCGAAGCCAGTTTGGAGTCAATTAACCGCTTCAAACAGTTAACCGATTAACCAGTATAACTAAAAAGTCCGAAGTTGATTAACTGATTTAAACAATTAACCAGTAAACTACTTATCGTCACCAATGAACTAATGACAAATGAACCATTGAACAATAATCACCAAACAACCTTTAATCCCGCTGATCGGTATTTATTAATGTCTTCGTCTTTACTGATTAAAGTTATATCTTTCTGAATAGCCTGCCATATTAACATCCTATCAAAAGGATCTCTGTGCCAGTTCGCATTTAAGTGATGGTAATTAGCCACATCATTTGGTAAAAGGGGTAAAAGTTCGTAACCGGCCTCGATTGCGAGTTCAGGCAAAGCCTCCGGTATGATTCTCAAAATATCCAGTTTATTGATTGAATGTTTCAAAGATATTTCCCAAAAACTTATCGTACTCACTAGAATTGTATTTTTTTTGTTCTTTAAAATTTCCAAGCAGACATTCGAAAGCTTGGATGAATACATTAATGACCAAACTAGTACATGGGTATCTAAGAGGTAAATCATATGCCTAAGAATTCCTCTTCAGTAATTTTGAAATCATCTTTAAATATTATTTCGGCTTTCCCGTCAAGCATACCTATTTTACGCTCTTTATTGTTTTCTTCCAAATCAGGAACAAAATACCCAATAACCTCTTTTTTTCTTCCATAAGTTACGGCAATACCAATACCTGCCTTAACATCTTCAAGTACTTCAGAAAAGTGAGCTTTAAATTCTCCAACAGACATTGTTTTCATAGCTAATAGATTTATAATCAAATATAAACAAAACTTGTCAAGTTGTCAAGATAAACCGAGTTATGTTTTAGATATAAAATTGGTGAGCTGATTTACAACTTGCAGTCACCAATGACAAATGAACCACTGAACCTTTACGATTCTATCAAAACCACCTCAACCCCAAATTTCCGTAAAAAGTCTACTCCTTCATCGCTAGGCAAACCTTTGTAAGCTGCATACGATTTAGAATAATAAACCAATTTAATTCCTGATGACAAAATCAAGCGGGCGCAGGCAATACAGGGCGATAAGGTGGTATATAAAGTACAGCCTTCTATTTTCGAACCGTTTTTAGAAGCATACAGAATTGCATTCTCCTCAGCGTGTAAGGCTAAAGAACAGCTTCCCTTACTATCACGCGCACAC
>NZ_JBFTQI010000053.1:0-16817 GCF_056398925.1 Pedobacter sp. 01T416_2 | reverse complement strand
GTGGTGTTCTGATTTCGTGGGCCACATAGGTGAAGAAATTCAGTTTCATTTTCTGGATGTCTTCCGTACGTTTAAGCAGGGCACGTACAAAAAGATAACGTACAATTAAAAACAGTAAGCCCGAAAAGAAAGCCAAATAAATAAGATAGGCCCACCAGGTAGCCCAAAAGGGTGGAAGCACCGTTATTTTAAGGGTTGCAGCTTTGCCACCAGGATTGCCATCATTATTGCTTCCTGTAACCATAAAGGTATAATTGCCAGCAGGAAGATCGGTATAGGTAACACTGGGTACATCGGTTTTTACCCAATTTTTACTATGACCTTTGAGGATATAACGGTAACTGTTTTTTTCTGGTTTAATGTAATTTAATAAGGCAAAACCGAGGCTGAAATTGTTGTTGTCGTGTTTAAACGTAATTTGTTTGGTGCTTTTGATATCTTCCTTTAACAATCCATCTGGTGCATTTACTGCTACGGGTTGATCGAATAGTTTGAGTTCGGTAAAAGTGACTGGTGCAACATTCTTATTAATATCAATTTGGCTGGGATAAAAGGCCGTTAAACCATCGTAACCGCCAAAAAATAATTCGCCTTTACTATCTTTTAAAAACGATCTGATATTAAAATCGTTACCCGCTAGTCCATCACTTTTGGTATAATTAATAAACTTTCCTGTTTTGGTAACCAATTTGGATAATCCCTTATCTGTACTGATCCACAAGTTATTTTCCTTATCCTCAATTATTCCCAATACATTACCATTTGGCAGGCCATCCTTTTCGCTGTAGTTCCTGAATTTTCTGCTTTTATTATCAAAAATGCTCAAGCCTCCAAAAGAAGTTCCAACACAAATATTTCCATTTTGTATTTGAATGATGCAATTAATATAATCTGAATTTAAACTGCCTGCACTGTTCTTTTTCTGATCATGATAATAGGCTGTAATTCTTTTAGTAGATGGGTGGTAAGCATATAATCCGGCCTTGGTTCCAATCCACAGATTTTTAGCCTTATCTTCAAATATAACCTGGATGTAGTTGTTCCTCAGGTACTGCTCTAAAGGGCTTTTAACAGTTGTAGAAGCATATTGTCCATTTGTTTTTTTTAATGTAGATAATCCATCTTTGGAGCCTACCCAAACAGTACCATCGCTATCTTCAGTTATTGCAATTATTTCGGCGCCACCCAGGTTGTTTTTTACATCTTTAACATTAATTATTTTTTTGAAATTATGGCCTGAGGGGCTAAATACGTATAAGCCCCCGCGATGTGTACCCACCAATAATTGACCTGTTTTATCAAGACAGAGCGTTTTAATTAGGTTCGAATTGAGTCCATTGCTGTTATTTGGTTCCGATTTATAGTAGGTAAAGGTGTTGTTGCTCCTGTTTATATAATTTAAGCCGCCGCCTTCGGTACCCACCCACAGGTTATGGTATCGATCTTCGGCTATGGCACTTACAATGTTGCTGCTCAAGCCCTGGTGTTTTTTCGAATTCCGGAATACGGTAAATGGTGTAGCAGATGGATAGACTACGTTTACACCTTTATAAAAGGTACCAACATACATCGAACCGTTTAAATCCTCAAAAATGCTATGGATGGAGTTTTGGCTTAAGCCGCTGCTCTGTTCAGGATCGTAACGATAATTGCTGAATTTTTGGTTAATGGGATCGAGGATACTTAATCCTTCCTGTGTACCAATCCAGATGTTGCCCGCTTTGTCGCAGGTTAGTTTTCTAATGTCGTTATTTACAATCGAATTTTGATCTGTAGCACTGGTTTGGAATCGTTTAAATGTTTTATGTTCGTAATCGAATAGATTTAAACCATTATACGTGCCTAACCATAGCCGCTTTTGTTTATCGATTACAATACTTTTTACAGCATTAGAACTGATGCTGTTCTTGTTATTGGGATTATGCCTGAAAATTTCGAAACGATATTTGCCTTTTACCTGGTAAATGCGCACTAAACCATTATAAGTGCCTACCCAAAGGTTTTGTTTTTCATCTTTAAAAATCGAAAAAATCCAGTTGAGTGCAGATTTACGATTGGGCTTGTCAAAAAGAAATTTCTTGAAAATCTGCTTTTCAGCGTCTATCACCAAATTTAGCCCATTGTATGTTCCAATCCAGATGTTTTTTTGAGGATCTTCATAAACGCATTCTACCGAATCGCAGCTAAAGGAATGTACAGAGCTCCGTTTGTTGATGCGGAAAAAATGGTCGGTTTGTCCGTTGTAAATATTCAACCCGTTTTCTGTTCCCACCCACAACCTCCCCTTGGTATCGCTCAGTAGGGCCGAAATTACATTGTTCGAAATGCTATTTTGATTATCTGGGCTGTTGCTGTAAATTTTAAGGCGGTAGCCATCATAGCGGTTTAGGCCGTGCTGAGTACCCATCCAAATAAACTGGTTTTTGTCTTGCGCAATGGCCATCACCGAATTTTGCGACAGGCCATTTTCCATCCTAAGGTGGTTAAAAACAATAGGCTTCTGGGCACACAAAGAGGTGCAGATAAAAAGCATTGACAAAAACCATAAAGCGTTTAAACGCAGATTCATAAAATTAAGCTAGTTTTTTGGCCATCCTATAGCTAATAGTAAAATAGCTTTTGATGTATTTCCTTTAAATATAGCGTGAACTTATTAAAATATTGAAAGATTACAGTTTTTCTACCCTTTCATTTACAATTTTCGACCTTTTTCATTTTGCACCCAATTAGTTTTGGAAAAGCTAATGCAAGGTGATAAAAGAGCTATCATCAGTAGAAATTAACCATTCCTGTTATTGGCTTAACCAAATTTAACTAACAACCAACGCTGCAGTTAAATGTGATATCAACCTATCACAAAGCTGACAGTAAATATTAACCAAACCAACCATGAAACAAAAACTACTTTCACCAAAAGCAGTGCTTTTAAAATTTAGGGACTTGTATAGGCAGTTCTTGTTCGTACACGTGAATCAACAAAAATGGATGATCAACTAAATCAACGTCCTTAAGCAATCAACAACCAAATTTATGAACCTATTTACACTGAAAAGGCATTGCCTGATGCCTGCGCTTGCGCTGCTGTTTTTTAGCGCCTGCAAAAAAGATACCTACACCTCTGAAGTTTTTATTAAGAAACAATGGAAGGTAGACCTATCGGCCTCAAAAGTTTTGCCAGCCATTAGCGGGAGAACAGACCATGCCGTAGCGATGGTATACCTGATGGATAATATGGAAGTGCATTACGACATCTATTTCGACAAGGCACTCGAAAACAGTGATACCCCTGGAAGTGCCAAAATCTATCTCGGCACTGAAACCACATCGGGTGCAGTTTTTATCGATTTAAAAACACCTGCATTTAATGCCAACCGCGAAACTTCAGGATCGGTAGGAGTTGATGCGGCAACGGCCACAAAACTGCAGAGCGAAAAAATATATCTGCAGATTTCTTCTACCCAGCAACCTAATGGCCTGGTGCGCGGACAGCTTAATTAAATAGGAAACCTAAACCAAACAAAATGATTAAAATAATTACTTTTCAAAATCGGGTGTCGGGTTTTAGAACACTTTGCATAAGCTGTTTGCTTTTTGCATTGGGCAATAACATGCTTTACGCCCAAAAAACAGGCGACTCGTTGGTGAAAGATTCTGTGATGGCAAAATTACCTTTACAGGATAGGCATGTAGACCAATGGTTTAAAACCATATCAAAACTCCGTAATGTTGCCGGTACCACCACCATTTATAACGAAGATGTAAATACCACTCCGGTTTCTGACCTTACCAATGCCATAGCTGGAAGAATCCCAGGTTTATACAGTAACAGAAGTTCGGGCCGCACAGGGCCACTGTTCGATGTTTCTTCGTTTACACTTCGCGGCCAATCGCCCCTAATTGTGGTAGATGGCGTTGTGCGTTCGTTTACGAGTTTCAATTTAGACGATATCAAAAGCATAACTGTATTAAAAGATGCGGTTTCGGCCAATATGTATGGTTTAAGATCATCGGGCGGTATTGTTTACATCACCACCAAAGATAAATCGCTGGAAAAACCCTTCGAACTGAACTTTTCGGCGCAGTACGGCGTGCTGAACCAGTTTAAAAGACCAAATTTTATTACAGGTGGTAGTTATGCCGAACTATACAACGAAGCACAACAGAATACTTTTCCAGGCGCCACACCAACCTATCCGGCTGATTTAATCGCCGCTTATAAAAACGGCACCAATAATCCCTTTTTACAGCCCAATAACGACTGGTACAACAGTATTTATAAAAAGAACGCTGCACAACAACGTTACACCATCAATGCGGCAGGGAACGGCAAAAACTATCGCTATTATACTTCTGTAGAGCATTTCAGTCAGGATGGAAACTTTATTTCCGGTCCCGATAATAGCTACGAAACCACCAATTACTATAAGCGCTACAACTTAAGGACCAATGCCCAGATCGATTTTAACGATAACATCCAATTAGGGCTGAACATTTTTGCATCGATAGAAAATAGTAACGAACCAGGCAACCTGGCTTCAAATATCATGAACAGCATTTTTCAGACTTCGCCACTTGGTTACCCTGAAAAAAATCCGGATGGCACTTATGGTGGCAGCAGTCAGTACAGCAACAACATTTTGGCCAGTACCATTGCTTCGGGTTATAACAGTTTTAACGAACGTTCTTTAAATGCCGATGTAAGTTTAAAATTTAAGCTAGATGACATTACAAAAGGATTGTGGGCCAAAGGTTTGTTATCGATCAATAATTATTACCTGCAAACCATTTCTCGTAATAAAACTTTTGCTATTTATTATCCTGTCACCACTAGTACGGGTACCAGTTATACAAAAGTGGGCAGCGATGGTACCATTATTGCCAACAGTGGCGCACCAACCTTAGGCACGCAGAACAAGCAGACTTTTGTTAACGGTTTGTTGGGTTACGATAAAACCTTTGGCAAAAGCACATTGAACGTGCTGGGTACTTTTAACTTAACCAACCTGATTGATTCTTATACCCAGCTAAATCAGATTTATCAGAATGCGGGCATTAGTGCCAATTACGATTTCGATCAAAAATACCTTGCCGAAATTTCGATGGTTTACAGCGGATACAACCGTTATGCACCAGGCAAAAGATGGGGCTTTTTACCCTCGGCAGGTTTGGGATGGGTGCTTTCTAAAGAAGATTGGTTTAACAGTAAAGTTGTTAATTTTTTGAAAATACGCGGAAGTATAGGCGAAACCGCCTGGGCTGATCCAGGAAATTATTATACTTACTTACAGAATTATACTATCGGATCAACCGGTTATAACTTCGGCGCTACAGCTACTGCAGTTTCGGGCAGTTTAGAAAATGCTTTGAAAAACCCCAACATTACCTGGGAGAAAGCTTTAAAAGTTGATGCCGGAATTGAAGCACAGTTTTTAAAAAACCGTTTAAATGTAGAGGTTAATTATTACAATAATAAATATACCGACGAGCTGATTACCCCTGCAAATGGTTATGCTTCGGGAATTATCGGGCAAAGTTACCCAACCGTTAACGGCGGAAGCACCAGGTACAATGGGCTAGAAGCAAGCGTTCAGTTTGCCGATCATAAGAAAGATTTTTCCTACTTCGTTAAAGGCAATTTTACTTACGCCAAAAACAAGGTGATCAGTTTACAGGAAGGTAATTATCCTTACCCGTGGATGTACCGTGCTGGCCAACCTGGTACCACTTTTGGTTACGAGGCTATCGGTTTTTATCAGGTAGGCGAGGATATCAACAAAACTGCAAATATCCCTGGTTACACGCCAAGTCCGGGCGACATCAAATACAAAGACTTAAATAATGATGGCGTAATTAACTTTTTAGACACCAAAGCGCTTAATACCCGTCCGCTTTTCATTTTTGGTTTAAACTTTGGTTTTGCCTATAAAGGTTTTGATTTTAATGCTCTGGTTGAAGGCAGGTTACCAAGGGAGATCTACTACAATCCATCATCAATGCTCGCCTTTAACAACGGTTATGGTTATGTACTCGATTATACCACTGAAAACCGCTGGACACCGCAAAACCCGGTAAATGCAACCCTGCCACGTTTAACCCTCGGTAACGACACCTACAATACCCAAACTTCGAGCTTTTGGTACAGAAGAGCCGATTATATCCGCCTTAAAAATGTAGAAATAGGTTACACCGTGCCAGTTAAATTATTGGCGAGAGCAAAAATCAGCAAGCTGCGGTTTTTTGTTAACGGTTACAACCTCTTAACCTGGAGCAAACTCGATTATTTCGACCCCGAAACAGGTTTGTCTGGCTTTGCCAACTACCGCATTATCAATGGTGGTTTATCACTTAAACTATAAGCGTATCCAAGATGAAGAATTTTAATAAAATTACCCTAATATACACCCTGTTTGCCATATTATTTGCCAGCGGGTGTAAAAAAATGATTGAGGATGGACCTTTAGAAAATGCCAATAAAGACCTGGTATTCGATCCAACTGATTCACTTGGCGTTTATGCCGAAGCTTTCCTCAATAACACCTATTCGAGCCTGCCAAATGGTTTTAACCGGATATCTTCCAACATGCTCGATGCCGGTACCGATGATGCCATTCCATCTTCAACCTCCGCACAGGTGCAGTTCTATTCAAATGGCGCCTTTAACCAGGTGGCTTTGCCCGATAATACCTGGGATGCCAATTATGCGGGCATCAGAAAAGTAAATATTTTTCTGGCGAACATCGATCAGGTGCCCATTAAAACCACAGGATTTAAAAAACGCTTTAAAGCAGAGGCACGGGCATTAAGGGCCATGTTTTATTTCGAACTGGTTAAACGCTGGGGTGGTGTTCCCTTAATCGGTAATAAAATTTTCGAGCTGAACGATCAGATAAACCTTCCGCGCAATAGCTATCAGGACTGTGTAAACTACATCAATAGCGAACTTGATGCTGTTATGCCCGATCTGTTGGGTCCAAATGCAACAAGTGGTTATACCACCATCTATTTCGGACGTTTTACACGCGGTGCCGCCATGGCATTAAAATCGAGGTTGCTATTGTATGCAGCAAGCCCTTTAAATAATGCTGGTAATGATGCCTCAAAGTGGACGGCCGCCGCATTGGCTGCCAAAGCAGTGATGGATAGTGTTGTAGCGGGCAAATTTGTTTATGGTTTATCAACCTCAACAGCAACGGCCCATTACACCACCACGAATATGAGTGCATTGGCCCCATCTACTTCCTTAAGCAATTATGTGGCAGGGGTGAATAAATTTTTAAATGTGTTTTCTTCAAGGTATAATGCCGAAATCATATTGCCTTATTTAAGGGCTACCACTACCGATGTAGAGCAGAACAATGAACCTGTGGGCTATACCCGGCAGGGACAGGGCTTAACTAACCCCACTCAGGAACTGGTTGATGAGTTTGAAACTTTTGCCGGTAAAACCATCCAGGAGAGTAGCTCCGGTTATRCGCTTGCCGCACCATACTATAACCGCGATCCGCGATTGGCCGGAACGGTTTCATTTGATGGCTTATTTTGGCTTAACCGTAATGTTCAAACTTACGATGGAGGTAAAGACAGGCCTAAAGGATATGGTAATGCCGTATCGGATGAAACCAGAACAGGTTACTACCTGCGTAAATTTATGACGGGTACCACCAGCGAAAGTGCCTATACTGCACAGAACCATAATTTTCCGATTTTCAGGTATGCCGAAATCCTCCTCAACTTTGCCGAGGCTCAAAATGAAGCTGTAGGGCCAGATGCCGATGTATATAAAAGTATCAACGCCATTAGGGCAAGGGTAAATATGCCGGCTTTGCCAACGGGTTTAACCCAACAACAGATGCGTGATAGGATCCGCCACGAGCGTAGGGTAGAAATGGCTTTCGAAGAACAGCGTTTCTGGGATATCCGCCGCTGGAAAATTGCCGAAAATGTATTAAACGGAACATTACATGGGATTAAGGGAACGCTAAATGGTACCATGGTAAGTTATGCTATTGTAACGGCAGCACCTACCAGGTTCGAGTCTGCTAAAATGTACCTCTACCCAATACCATTTAAAGAAATGGCATCTAACAGCAACATGGTTCAAAATCCAAACTGGTAGCTAATCAACAACATGATGAAAAGATTTTTAACATATATTATATTACTATCAGCCCTTTTGGTACAAACCGTGTATGGGCAGGTAGGAAAAACGGTTTCGGGTGTAATTTCCGATAACCRTGGCCCAATACCCGGTGCCAGCATTTACGAAAAAGAAGCCACGGCCAATGGTACCACTTCCGACCAGGATGGTAAATTTACCTTGCGCCTTAAAAGTTCCAGTGGCGTACTGATCATTAAATCAGTAGGTTATTTAACCAAAGAAATCGGCACAGAGAGCAGAACCAGTGTAAATGTTACCCTCGAGGAAGACGCCAAAGGACTGGAAGAAGTGGTTGTATTGGGTTTCGGTGAAAAAGCAAAAAAAATTACCAATACTGGGGCGGTGAGTTCTATTTCGGGTAAAGAAATAAGACAAAGTCCTACAGCGAGCATTCAAAACTCATTGGCAGGCCGTTTACCAGGGTTTTTCTCCCAGCAAAGAAGCGGTCAGCCCGGTAAAGATGGTGCAGCTTTTCAGATCCGAGGGATCAGCACCTACCAGGGAACAACCACGCCTTTAATTATTGTGGATGATATTGAGGTAACTGCTGATCAGATCAATATGCTCGATCAGAATGAGATCGAAAGTTTAACCATCTTAAAAGATGCTTCTACAACAGCCGTTTATGGTGTACGTGGTGCCAATGGTGTTGTGGTGGTGCGTACGCGCAGGGGAGAATCAGGCAAGCCACAGTTAACCTTTAGACAGGAAACTGGTTTAACCCGATCGGCTGTGAATTTTAAAACCAACGACGGTTATACTACCTTAAAAATGCTGAACGAGTACACCACCGAGCAGTACATGGATCCGGCCACCCAATACCCTAAATTTTTTGGCGGGAATAACCTCGAGCATTACCGCCTGCAGGATGACCCTTACAATTATCCATTTGTGGATTGGTGGGATGAACTGACAAAAGATTACAGCATACAAAACCGCAGTAACTTTGATATCAGCGGTGGTACTCAAAAAACGAAATACTTTGTTTCGCTTGGTTATTTCAGTCAGGGTGGGATGTACAAAGATTTTACCAAAGATGAAGGTTACAATGGCGATTATCAGTTCGACCGTTACAATTTCCGCTCAAATGTAGATTTAGATCCCAATAAAAATTTGCATATCCGTTTTGATTTATCAGGAAGATTCGGGGTAACCAATTCACCAAACGATTCGCCCGGGAACGGTGGTGCACCAACCCTGCAATATTTATGGAACGGGCAATTATCGGCTTTTGGCTTTCCCGCTTACAATGCAAACGGCACTTACGGTGGTTCTACCAGCGGGTCGACAAAAATAAACCCAATAGCCAATTTAAGATGGTCGGGTTATAGTCGCGATTACACCAATAACCTTGGGTTTGTAACACAGGTAGATCAAAAATTGAATTTCATTACAGAAGGACTTACCGCAAATGCATTGTTATCGTATGCCAGCGATTATAGTTTCAATCGCTCTTTAAAAAGAAGCTCCTCTGAAATACCTACTTATTACTATGATGCCAATACCAGCAGTTACCTGCCAGTTGTAAACAACCTCTACCGTTTGGGTAAGTTAACAAGGAGCGGAGGTTATACCGGATCGAACCGTTTAACCAATTTACAGGCCTCATTAAAATACAACAGAAGTTTTGCCAACCATAATATAAATGCTTTTGTATTGCTTAACCAAACTACAAAAACTGAAGAAACGAGTGCTGTTGCTTATGATCCCTACAATGTGAGGGGGATTGTTACATCTTTCAGTTATAACTACAAACAGAAATACCTGCTCGATTTTAAAGGTGCATACAATGGATCGGATAAATTCCAGTCGAGCAAAAAATACCAGTTTTTTCCAGCGGTAAGTGTAGCCTACAACATCAGTGAAGAACCTTTTTTTAAAAACAATATCAATTTTATTGATAATTTAAAAATCAGGGGATCTTATGGTATGGTGGGTAACGATGGTATCGGATCATCTGTATATTCTTACGAGAAAACCTATGTTGGCGGAAGTGGTAAAGGCTATATTTTTGGCGAAACAGGCAATACAACCTATGGTGGTTTAATTGAACCCACTTTGGCCAATACCGAAATTACCTGGGAAACCCAACGTGATGCCAATATTGGGCTTGAGCTTAGGATGTTTAAAGGCCGATTGGGTTTGAATGTTGATTTTTACAAAAAACGCCGCGAAGATATTTTAACACAGCGTGCATCAGTTGCTGCTGCATTTGGTGCTTCGCTACCTTTCGTAAACCTGGGCATTGTTGATAACAAAGGATATGAAGTAGAGTTAACCTATAAAGACAATCTTTTCTCTAACAAACTATCGTATTTTGTTAATGCGCAGATAAGTCATTCAGAAAACAAAGTAATTTTCCGCGATGAAGGTGCCGTACGCTACCCTTGGTTAGGTTTAACCGGAAAACCTGTTGGTGCCCTCTTTGCTTACCAGGATGCAGGGCTTTACCAATCACTGGCTGATTTATATAACAGTCCGAAATTGATCACCGCCACCCCTTTAAGCAATTTATCGCTCGGAGGTGTTAAACTGGTTGATTTAAATGGCGATGGTATTATCGATCAATACGATTTAGGTTATATCGGAACCAATCAGCCCGAGTATATTGCGGGTTTAAGTTTTGGCTTCTCTTACAAAAACTTCGATTTCAGTACCTTATTCCAAAGTTCATTTAAATATTTCATCAATATCAACCGTGGTGTAATCGGTTATAGCCGTCCCGAAAATCAATCTATTCCTTATAACCTGGGCCGTTGGACACCCGTTACCCGTCAGGAAGCTACATTCCCTGTATTGGCAGGCAGTGGTTCGCAAAGTGGTGTGTTTTCTACTTACTGGACAAAACGCGGTGATTACATCCGTTGGAAAAACGTAGAAATAGGTTACCGTTTACCCACTTCGTTTGCTAAAAAACTCCACATGAACAACATCAGAGTATATGCCAATGGTTACAACCTTGGCTTGCTTTACACGGCGTTGCCTGTGTTTATAGATCCAGAATCGGTAACTGGAACGGCCAGCACCACAAACCTTGGCGRTGTAAACGAATACCCGCAACAGAGCATATTCAATTTTGGGATCCAGTTTGGGCTATAATTCAAAAAAGATAAAGAAATGAGAAAGAAATTTTATATCATCAATATCATTGCAGTAGCACTTTTTAGTTTGGCTGCATGTAAAAAATCTAGTTTTTTGGATAGGAAAACAGAAACTTTAACCGAGGATAAGGTTTTTGCAGATAGCGCGCTTACCATCGGCTTTGTAAATGACATGTATGCCTATACCGGACAAGACATTGTTTTGCAGCGGGCGGGTTATATCACCAGTCCCAATGGTAACGATTGGGCCTGTTTTGATGAACAGACAAGTTTAGCACTAAGTTACTATAGTACACCACAAACAGGGGTAATTCAGGGTACCTATACCGCTAGCAATTACTCACTGAACAATTACTGGACAACTTATTATAAAAAAATCAGACAAGCATCGCTGTTTTTGCAGAGTATAGGTAAAACGCCGATTTCAGCTGTTCGTAAGAATAGGTTGATTGCTGAAGCGCGTTACCTTAGGGCATTCTTTTATATCGGTTTGATCCGCTTTTATGGCGGTGTACAGTTAATGCCCGATGTTCCACTCAATGCAGATGAAATTTTAATATCCAAACGCAATACCTACAAAGAATGTGTTGATTATGCTGTTGCCGAACTTGATGAAGCAGCAAAAGGTTTGCCCAATGCATTGGCGCAGGAAGCCGCAGAATACGGACATGCTACGAGAGGTGCTGCATTGGCCCTTAAGGCAAGGATTTTACTTACAGCAGCGAGTCCGCTTTTTAATGGTAAATCGCATAGTACAGATGCTTCCTTATTGCCTTATATTACCTATTCGGCAACTTATAATGCAACACTTTGGCAGAAAGCAGCTGATGCATTAAAAGCAGTGGTTGATCTGCCTGATTACGCATTGGTAGAAGATAATGTAACCCGTCCTGGCCATGGTTTTTGGAAAATGTTTATCAAAGGCAGAAAAAATACCGAAGTAATTACACCTTTCGTGGTTTCTTCGGGAGCAGTGAGCTTTTTGGGCGGAACAAATTTTGAATCTTATCGTTTTCCAAGAAGCAGACAATCTACTACTTATACCTTTTGTAACCCGACCGAATCTGCGGTAGAAAATTTTGGAACTAAAGAGGGGAAGGCAATTGATGATCCTGCTTCGGGCTACAATTCCAATAATCCTTATATAAACCGCGATCCACGTTTTTATTTCTCTATCATTTACAACCAAGCGCCTTTATGGAAAAGTGGTTCGGGTACTACATTGGTTCCGGTTGATATCTATTTTAACAAGGCCACAAATGCACTGGCTGCTGATGGGATACAAGCTTATTATACCAAAACGGGATACTATTCGAGGAAAATGGCTAACGATTCTACCGGTACATCCGCCAGTATTGAAAGATGTTTGCCGGTGATCCGCCTGGCAGAAATATATATGGGCTATGCAGAGGCATTAAACGAATTGGGTCAAACAGAACAGGCTGTTTCATGGCTTGTCAAAATCAGAAAACGTGCAGGGATTACCGCGGGAACTGATAACCGTTATGGCATCGTTGCAGGCATATCGCAAGCTGCATTTAGAATATTGTTACAAAAAGAATCTGTTGCCGAGTTTTTCTCAGAGGGGCATTTCTGGTACGATACCCGCAGGTGGAGAACAGCAGAGCTAACCGAAAGCAAGAATATTATGCAGACATACATCTCAAAGGAAGCCAATGGAACTTTTACTTACGATAGAACAAAGCTGGCATTATCGGTTAATTGGCAACAACGAGCTTATCTCGCACCAATTCCTCAAACAGAGATTGATAAATCGGCAACGTTAATGCAAAACCCAGGTTGGTAATAATCAGCTTAAACAATTTTTTTAGTTGAGTTAGTCCCAGACCAGTTGCCTGCCAAAATAAGGTAGGCAACATCATGGTCGGGTAAAAACCTTAAACCTTTTATACACCATTACGATATCAATACGATCATCTTAAATATCCACTATGCCTACCGATCAACAAGAAAGCCCGGTTTTAGCTAAACTCAAAACCTCAATTGATATCAGAACACTTGAGCCCATTATGTTTTATTCGGGGAAGGATGATGAACTACAGGTTTTTTTAAATGAAAGCGAATATGGCGAACTGATCATTATTTCACTTGCTAATGATCAGTTTTTAGTGAAAGAGGTATTGTTAGAAGAAACAAATGAAAAACTCGAGTGGAAACAGGATCATAAAGGACTGAGGATTTCGGTACCCGAAGGATTACAAAAAAGTAGTGGGGATATGGGGCGTGTATTGAAAGTTACTTTTTGAGTCGTGAGTTGGCAGTTCAGCGTCACTACTAATGAACTAATGACAAGTGAACTAATAAACCAATAACAATCAATTAACCATAAACCTTTAACCATTAAACAATGAAAAACAAAAAACAACTTTGCTTTGCACTGCTTTTGATGATTTCAAGCGGTCTTTTAATGACTGCCTGTAAAAAAGCACCTGTTTCAGAACCAGAAACACTTGGCACAAAACCAACTACATTGGCACTAAACTCTGAAACCACACCGCCTAGTTTTGTAACCAACACCAAAAACCTGAATATTGTAATGTTTGTGCCTACCGATAACCCGGCGCTTTCTGATTACAAAACCCGCTTAACCTCTTTATTGGTTCATTTTCAGGGCTRGTTCCATACCGAAATGTTAAGGTATGGCTATGATAAATACATGGGATTGCCCAAAATCGATTCAACCGGATTGGTGCGTTTTATCGAAATACCAGCTCAGTTTGCACAATCTGCCTATCCTTACGATGCCAGTATTTCTGCAACTAAAATCCTGAACGAAATTGCGGCCTACAAAGCCACACACGCTTCAGAGTTTTCAAATTCAAGCCATACGCTGATCTTATTGCCCCAGCGTACCGATGGTAGTTTTGATCAGCCTTTTTACGGTTATGGTAAAAATTGCTTCGCTACTGACAATTCGAACATGGCGGTTGATAAAATCCCTAATGCAACATCAAATTTACTTGGCGGCATGCTGCACGAGCTGGGACATGGCTTAAATTTACCGCACGATCATGCCAAATATGCTTCAGAACAACCAACTTTAGGTACTTCTTTAATGGGATCAGGAAATGTAACTTTCAGTAAAGGTCAGCCAACATTCTTAACCGAGGTTGATGCTGCCATTTTAAACCGTAACGAAGTGTTCCAGAATCCTTTGCCTACAGAAATACCTTACGAAGCAGCCACCACCACGATTGATGCGCAGTTTGCCTACAATGCAACAACACAGGCTTTCAATGTTACAGGTTCATTTACAAGTAATAAAGAGGTAAATGATATTCTAATTTACATGGACCCAGATTTGGGTAGTAGCGATGCTGATTATAATGCCGTGGCATGGAGATCGAACCCAGGTACTGGAAATACAATTTCGGCAACTATTCCTTTTAGCGAGCTTTATTATAAAAACAACGAAGCTTACAACATCAGGGTGAAATTGCTATTGAAAAATGGTGCTAATGTGAGCAAAACCTATTCATTTTCATTTTTAAATGGTGTGCCGCAAATCGGTGCAAATGGTTCTGCTAAATTTCATCAGAATGCCAGTTATGGTGGCTATGGTATATCATTACCTGTTGGCCAGTATACCACCGCCGATTTAATAAGCCGTGGTATTAGCAATAACGATGTATCATCCGTTAATTTAGGTCTTGGTGTTAAAGTAATTATGTATGATGGAGATAACTTTACCGGAAGTAGTATCGAATTAACGTCGTCAAGTACTTACGTTTCTACTTTTAACGATAAGGCATCATCCATAAAAGTGATTGCCCTTTAATTATTATTATTTATAAACAGGCTTATTTTTAATGTTTTAAACCAAATCAAAAATGAGAAAACCGCTTTTTTTAAGTCTGTTATTTGTACTGTTTGTCCAGCTATTGGTTGGGCAAACAGTACAAAATAATGCATTAGAACAGTTTAGGACAGAAAAATTCGGCATGTTTTTACATTGGGGCTTGTATGCCCAAACTGCTGGCGATTGGAAAGGCCATAAGGTTAAAGGAGGAGAGCATTTTATGCTTTACGAACGTATTCCGGTACAAGAGTACGGAACCATTGCCGATCAATTTAATCCCATAAAGTTCGATGCAGATGCCTGGGTTAAACAAGCCAAAGAAACAGGGATGAAGTATATCGTTTTTACGGCCAAACATCATGACGGATTTGCCATGTACAACTCAGCCAGCAGTGATTATAACATGGTGAAAAGGAGCCCCTTTAAGCGCGATCCAATTGCAGAGCTGGCAAAAGCCTGCAAAAAATATAAAATCACGCTTTGTCTTTATTATTCCTTAGGGAGAGATTGGCAAGATCCGGATGTGCCAACCAATTGGCCTGTAAAAGCGGGCAGAAGCAACACCTGGGATTATCCGAATGAAGATGAAAAAGTTTTTAACCGCTATTTCGAAAGAAAGGTTAAACCACAGATCACGGAGCTTTTAAGTAACTATGGCCCAATTGGCGCACTTTGGTTCGATACGCCTGAGCTTATCAGTAAAACAGAGAGCCAAGAACTTAAAGCGTTAGTTAATAAATTACAGCCAAACTGCTTGGTTAACAATAGAATTGGGAATGGTTATGGCGATTTTTCAATTTCTGAACAGTCTTTGTCGCCATCATCAAAAAAAGCATGGGAGTCTTGTTTAACCATTGGCCAAAACTGGGGTTACAACAAACACGATAGCCTTTGGAAATCACCAGAAATGCTGGTACGGCACTTGGTAGAAGTAGTAGCTAATGGTGGCAACCTGCTGTTAAATGTTGGCCCTAAAGGCGATGGTACATTTCCAGATTGGGCAACTGCCCGATTAAAAGAAGTAGGTAAATGGATGGATATTAATCATGAGGCCATTTACGCCAGCCATCCATGGTTAGCTATAAAAGAAAATAGGAGTGAAAAGACCGACAATATTTCCATCGAAGAAAGTAAAAATGCCATTAAAGATGCCGTTTTTGATGGTACACCAAAATCTTTAACACCAGATGTTTACTATACCGCAAAAGACAAGACTGTATATGCTTTTTTAAGAAGCTGGCAAAAGCCAGATGTACTGTTAAAGCAGATAAACAAAAGCACACTGTCTGTTAAAGATATTGAACTCCTGGGAAACAATAAAAAAATTAAATGGACAGTAAATAGTGAGGGGCTTAACCTTGATTTACCAGGTGATTATAATAAAGGAAATCAAATTCCTGTTTATGTATTAAAAATAACAGCCAACTAATGAGGTTACTACATATATTATCTATATTACTTGTTTATTCAACTGCGTTTGCGCAACAACAGGGAATTATTCCTATGCCAGTGCAATTTGTAAAAGGTAGTGGCTACTTTGCCCTTAACAATTACAGTAGTATTGGTTACAATAACGAACAGTTAAAAACAATAGCCTATTATTTTCAGAACGAATTATTAAGCCAAAAAGGAATTACCATTCAACAGAAAGCGAAATCGGCAAATATTATGCTATTGCTAAAAACAGGGAGGAAAAATGCAGATTCATGCGCTTATCAGATCAGTATCAAACCTGGCC
>NZ_JBFTQI010000052.1:0-13714 GCF_056398925.1 Pedobacter sp. 01T416_2 | reverse complement strand
GTTGAATGCTATGTTAGGCCCGGAACTTTATTCGCCACAGGATGTGGCGGACGGGTTTTCTGATGCACTGGGCAAGAAGGTAAGCGTAAAAGTAATTCCGAAGCAGCAATGGACTGATGCTTTTAAATCAGCGGGGTTTTCTGATGAGGCTGCTGCGTCTTACGCGGCTATGACCGAAATAGCAGCTAATCATATTGAGGTGCCGAAGAACGCTGTAAAGGGAAAAATTACGCTACAGCAGTATATCAATGACCTGGTAAAAGGATAAAGCAGAAACTGGCCGATCCGCCTAGATCACAATATATTTGATCACCTACCAATGAGGAAACGGTTAATTTGTTAATAATACCTTAACAGGCAAATAATTTAACTATGAATTGGATTTTATTGGCTATAGCCGGCCTATGTGAAGTGGCTTTTGCATCATGTCTCGGTAAGGCAAGGGAAGCGACCGGAAGTRCTGTTTATCTATGGTACCTTGGTTTTTTTATAACCATGTCTCTTAGTATGCTTTTATTAATGAAAGTTACACAGACGATGCCTATTGGAACTGCCTATGCTGTTTGGACAGGTATTGGCGCTGTAGGTACAGTAGTGGTTGGCATTCTTGTGTTTAAAGATCCAGCTACTTTCTGGCGCCTCTTTTTCCTGAGTACGTTGGTGATATCCCTGATTGGACTTAAACTTGTAGCGGAATAGTTTGCAGCCTTATTTTACATCAGAGTTGGGCGTTTAAATTGTTTTTGTTGAGGCATTGTTCGATCTAATTCAGTGTTAACTGCATAATCTATATATTTTGGTTTATGATCAAGTCAGGGAAAATGCTGTCCGTGCCTCCTGGCGTACGCAAAGGCAGTACTGCCCAAGAGCCATTGTAGTGGGATACATTGAAGTGCGACATCCAATTGTATGTAATACTCCGTAGGTCACTTTGTATATCAGTAATGGGGGTATTCTGCTTTGTCTTTGAATAAATGACCATGGTACAGGTGAAAATAGTTTTTTATGACTACTAATTTAAGTCTAAAAATTAGACAAAATATACTTAAAAATAAGTATTTGTTATTCTTGTTTGGAGTTAATGAAATAATTAAATAAATTTACGTAGTCTAAATTACATCCTACTCTAATCATCATCCTAGTGAAAATAATCGTATTTTCTACTCATCTCTCGTGTATACCTGTACTAGATTATTTAGGTGCACAGGATTTATTAAAAGCTGTTGTTTCTACGGATAAGCTTAAAGATCATCATTTAGGTGTTGAGTACTTTTGTAACAATAATGATGTATCTTTTTTCAAAGTAAACAGACAAGATCTACTTACAGCTATTAAAAAGCTGTTTGTTGAAATACAGCCCGATGTAGTTTTGATGTTTGGTTTTTCTTACCGGATCCCAGCCAATCTTTATGAGTTTCCGCCACTTGGCTTTTTTAATGTACACTTTAGTATGTTGCCTGCTTATAAGGGGGCAGATCCGCTGTTTTGGCAAATGAAAAACGGCGAGACCAGTGGAGGGGTAAGTATCCATAAAGTTGATGCAGGTTTTGATACCGGCGCAGTAGTAATGCAGCAACCAGTACCTTTTATACCCGGCGAAACTTGGGGTATAGCCGATGGCAGACATGGTGCTGTGGCCCTTAATCTGATTGGTCAATTGATGGAGAAACTGAAAAGCGGAGAGCAGATTACAGCATTACCCGTAAATCAAAGTTTAGCAAGCTACTATCCGAGGGCTGCTGCTGCTGATGTGGCTATTGACTGGAACGTGCAAACTGCCGCACAGGTAGAGGCACAGGTTAATGCCAGTAATCCAGGCGCAGGCGGAGCTGTAACAACTTTTAAACAGCAATTGGTAAGGGTATTGGAAGTTTCGCCTGTTGAAGCCACTGGGGAAGCGGCATTTGGTGCTGGGACAATAGTACATGCAGATGCCAGCGGAATATATGTGCAATGTGCCGACCGCAAAATCTTGCGCATTAATATCATCAAACTCAATGAAGGCTTTGTAACCGGTGCTAAACTGGCGGCAATGGGTGTGCAGCGGGGAGAAAAGTTTGAAAACAATATGTTCGAATACCACGAAATATATAATTAATCTTTAACCATAAACCACATACTATGTTAGATTCAAATTACATCGGCGAAATCAGGATGTATGCAGGCACCTATGCACCATCATCCTGGAAATTCTGCGATGGCTCACTTCTTTCGATCAGTGAGAATGATACGCTTTTTGCACTCATTGGTACCACCTATGGTGGCGACGGACAAAGCACCTTTGCTATTCCAGACCTAAGGGGGCGTGTGCCTGTACATGTAGGTACTGGCCCTGGCTTATCACCTGTAATGATAGGTGAAAAAGCAGGCCAGGAATCGGTTACAATGACGGTAGGCCAGATGCCGGCGCACAACCATCTCTTAATGGCTCAACTGGCCGAAGGCAATGCCAATACGCCAGCCAATAACGCATTTGCAGATACAGGGTCAGCAGATCCAGACTTTGCTTTGGGAACCGTTACGCCGGATGTGGTGATGGGTAACCAATCGGTATCGCTTACAGGGAACAATACGCCCATTAGCATCAACCAACCATCATTGGCTATAAACTATATCATAGCGTTAGCGGGTATATTTCCAACACCGAGCTAACCGATTATCTTAAACCTTTAAAACTGAAAAAAAAATGGATTTTTATTTAGGAGATATCAGAATAGTATCGATAAATTTTGCGCCTAAAGGATGGGCACTCTGCAATGGGCAGATCTTGCCGATTCAAAGCAATCAAGCTTTGTTTTCTCTTTTGGGTATCACGTATGGCGGCAATGGAACCACTACATTTGGGCTACCAAACCTACAGGGGCGTGTATCAATAGGTTTTGGAACAAGCCCAGGTGGGGTAAGTTATACTCTTGGGCAAACTGGCGGAAACCAGAATGTTACTGTTTTACAATCTCAGTTGCCTGCGCATAACCATGCTTTTATGGCCAATAATACACCTGGTGCAACCAACGCGCCTGCTAATGCCTATTTCGCTGATTCCGTTGCACCAGATCTTGATTTTTCTAACGCTACACCCAACACCTCGATGGCTACAGGTGCACTGGGTTTAACGGGTGGCAACGGACCGCTACCTGTGCAACAGCCGTACCTGGGGCTTACTTTTATAATAGCCACAACTGGCATCTACCCAGCCAGAAACTAACCAAAGTATAAATCAAAAATAAAAGAAATGAACTTTATAGGAGAAATAAAATTAGTGGCAGAAAGTTATGCCCCCACTTCCTGGGCTTTTTGCCGCGGCCAGCTTTTGGCCATCAGGCAATATAGCGCACTATTTGCACTTATTGGTACCAATTATGGCGGTGATGGTGTAACCACCTTTGCATTGCCTAATTTACAGGGAATTGTACCGGTAGGGGCAGGTAACGGCCCAGGGTTAACACCCCTTCCACTAGGAACTGATTATGGCTCAGAAACTGTAACCCTTACCAGGGATAACTTACCCCCCCACACACACGCTGTTAAGGCAGTAAGTGCCAGCGGAACAGTTCCATCCCCATCAGGCAATTATTTTGCAAGTAAGGGAAGAGGCGATAATGATTATACCACAAATGCACCAAATGTGCCGATGAACCCAATGACAATAGGTGTTGCTGGCAATGGTTATCCAGTGCCTGTGATGCAGCCATATATGGCGCTTAACTACGTTATTGCATTAGAAGGGGTATTCCCATCAAGAGATTAACATAATTCTTTACCACAGCTTTGCTCAGAATCAAAGCTGTGGTTTCTACAAACCAAATGCAATGCCACCCGGTCGCCCATAGCTGTTTTTGATGCCTGCTGACATTAGGATTTATAAACTATTTGATATGAAAAAAGCTTTACGCGTTTTATTTTCTACCACCGTTCTTTTACTGCTCATTCTTGCAGCAAATGCCCAGATCCAGTTTCAGGATACCTTTGAACGAGATGCCGGCAATTTTGTTGTTACGATGAATGTAACCGGCAACGATGGGGCAGGGCATAACACCTATACGGGTAACGGTAGCGTTGCTGGGGGGACAACGGCCTATAAAATCCTCTTTACGGGAGGACGTTGGGAAATCCAGTTTTTTAACGGTGGTATATTTCAGACGGCATATTACAATACAACTAATACAACGCCTAATCCACCGGCAATAGGCAATGGGATATGGGTAGATGCTGGATCAGATCACTTACTTCTGCTGGCAGGCACAGTTGTAGGTTCATCCAATGATGCCACATTATCTGCCCTAACAATATCAGCGGGTACATTGACACCCGCGTTTGCCAGTGCTACAATAGCTTATACTGCAAGTGTAAGTAATGTAACGGCATCGATTAATGTAACAGCAACCAGAAACCAGGCCAATGCCACCATTAAAATCAATGGCAATACGGTAACAAGTGGCAGTGCCACGGCCGTAGCCTTAAGCGTGGGAGCGAATAGTATCGCCGTGCTGGTAACCGCGCAAGATGGTACCACAAAAACATATACCATTACTGTAACCAGGGCACAGCCTGTAACTGCAACACCAGTATCCGTAATACCTGCCAACGGAAGTTTACTGAATACACGAACACCTACGTATACTGGTACATCACCTGGTAATGCACTCATAAATATTTATGTAGATGGCTCATCTATTGGCACCACAACAGCATCAGCTGGTGGGAACTGGAGCTTAATCCAACCTACAAACCTTGTTGATGGCCCACATACCACATATGCTACAGCTCAGGTTAGTGGTAGCACGGTAAGTACAAACAGCAATACCAATAATTTTAATATAGATGCTACGCCCCCAACAGTGAGCATTACCAGTGGTACTGTTGCTTCTGGCGGTACAACCAGTACATCCATAATCCCATTTACCGTTACTTTTTCTCAGGCTGTAACCGGTTTTTCAATAGGTGAGATCACATCCACTAATGCATCGCTCAGTAGCTTTGCAGGTAGTGGAACAACATATACTTTTAATGCAGCACCAAATCTAAGTGGTATTGTTACCATCAATATAGCGGGCAATGTAGCACAGGATGCCGCCACAAACGGAAATACAGCAGCGCTACAATATGCTTTTACCTATACAGCACCAGTAACAGTGCCAACCGTATCAACTGATGCGGTGACCGGTATTACCACTACTTCAGCTGTAATGGGCGGAAATGTTACGGCAGCAGGTGGATCGGCGGTAACTGAGCGTGGGATTGTTTATGCAATCGGACATATCCCCACAATTGCAGATACCAAAGTGTTAACAGGCAGTGGCACGGGCACTTTTTCAGGAACCATAAACGGCTTGGCATCTTCTACATTATATCATGTAAGAGCCTATGCTACCAACAGTAGCGGAACGAGCTATGGAACAGATCAACCATTTACTACATCTACGGCAGCAGGTACAATTTTTGCCCCTGCCAGCTTCCCCGCAGGATTAAGCACTACTTATGGCACAGCATCTGCTTCAACAAGGGTCACTGTATCCGGCATTGGCTTATCAGCGGGAATCACGGTCACTCCATCATCAACTGCCAATTTTGAGGTGAGTACGGACGGTACGACTTTCGGTCCTTCTGCTGTCATTGGTACTTCGGGCACGATATTGGGTGATGCGTACGTAAGACTTAAAGCAAATGCACCGGCCGGTACAAATATTACCGGGAATGTGACATTAACAAGTACAAATGCAAATAGCCTGACAATAAATATTCCATCAAGTACAGTGTCGAAAGCAACATTAACTTATACTTCAAGTGGGATAGGAAAAATTTATGGGGCAGGTGTTCCGGTTTTAACAGGAACAGTAACAGGCTTTGTGAATTCGGAAACCATAGCAACTGCAACAACTGGCACTATTAATTGGTCTACCTCGGCTACAATAAGTAGTGCTGTGGGTTCTTATAATGTGAATGGTGGAGGACTAAGTGCAGTAAACTATAATTTTGTACAGGCTGCAGCTAATGCATCAGCTTTAACGGTTACACCAAGACCATTAACTGTATCAGCAACTGGGAATAATAAAGTTTACGATGGTACTACAACGGCCACGGTAACCTTGAGCGATGACCGTGTAGCAGGTGATGTATTTACCGAAAGCTACGCTAGCGCCTCATTTGCTACAGCAACGGTTGGTACGGGTAAACCTGTTAGTGTGTCAGGCATTGCCATTTCCGGCGGTGCATCGGGTAATTATACTTTGGGCAATACAACCGCATCAACAACAGCAAATATTACTGTCAAAACGATTACGATAACTCCGGATGTAAATTCAAAAACTTACGGAAATGTAAACCCTACACTGACCTTTACCGCTACACCAGCTTTAGCTACCGGAGATAACTTTAGCGGCTCGCTTACCCGTGCAGCGGGAGAGAATATTGGTACTTATGCCATTACCCAGGGTACACTTTCGGCCGGGAGTAATTATGCGATAACTTTTACCGCCGGTACAAATTTTACAATCAATAAAAGAGCAATTACGGTTACAGCTACTGCACAATCTAAAGGATACGGCAGTGTCGATCCCTTCCTGACCTTTACACTTGGCGGATCGGGTCTGGCCTTTGCCGATACCTTCAGCGGCAGTTTATCGCGCGCGCCGGGAGAAAATGTGGGCAGCTATGCCATCGCCCAGGGTACCCTTGCACTAAGCACTAATTATGCAATCACTTTTACCCCTGGTATAACCTTTGCTATTAATCCAAGAGCGGTTACCGTTACTGCTAATGCCGGACAGTCAAAAACATATGGTAATGTTGATCCTTTCTTCACCTTTACGGTTGGCGGATCAGGTCTGGCCTTTGCCGATACCTTTAGTGGAAGCTTAAGCAGACTGCCAGGTGAAAATGTTGGCGATTATACAATCACCCAGGGAACACTTGCATTGAGCAGCAACTATGCCTTAAGTTATGTTGATGCAGATTTTACCATCAGCAAGAAAACGATAACGGTAACCGCGGTAGCAAAAAGCAAAACCTATGGTGATGCCGATCCTGTGTTAACTTACACATTTAATCCAGCCTTGGTTGGCACTGATACCTTTAACGGAAGCCTTAGCAGATTGCCTGGTGAAAACCTTGGCACCTATGCCATTAGCCAGGGTACACTTGCACTGAATGGGAATTATACCCTGAGTTATACCGGAGCCAATCTCAGCATTGGCAAAAGAATAGTAACGGTAACCGCTGTAGCGAAAAGCAAAGCCTATGGTGATGCAGATCCAGCCTTAACTTATACTTTCAGTCCGGCGTTAGCAGGCACTGATACGTTTACAGGAGCACTGACCAGGTTGCCCGGTGAAAATGTTGGAACCTATGCAATTGCACAGGCTACACTTGCATTGAACAGCAATTATACCTTAAATTATGTGGGCGCAGATCTCACTATTGGCAAAAAGATAATAACGGTAACAGCCGCGGCGAAGAGTAAAATCCAGGGTGATGCCGATCCTGCACTGACCTATACTTTTGCGCCTGCATTGGTAACAGGTGATAGTTTCAGCGGAAACCTGAGCAGGGCTGTTGGTGAAACGGCAGGTACCTATGCCATTACCCAGGGCACACTGGCATTGAACGCTAACTATACCTTAACTTATATTGGGGCTGATCTGACCATTTCCTCAAAAACTGTAATAACGGTAACCGCAATAGCAAAAAGCAAAACCTATGGTGATGCTGATCCGGTGTTGACCTATACTTTCAGTCCTGCACTGCAGTCGGGCGATAGCTTCAGCGGAAACCTGAACAGGTTGCCGGGAGAGAATATCGGCACCTATGCAATCAGCCAGGGTACACTTGCATTGAACAGCAATTATACCTTAAATTATGTGGGTGCTGATCTTACTATTGGCAAGAAAACAATAACGGTGACAGCAGCAGCGAAAAACAAAACCTATGGTGATGCGGATCCTGCATTAACCTATGCTTTTGCTCCAGCACTGGTAACAAGTGACAACTTTACGGGATCCTTAAGCAGAACAGTTGGTGAAAATACCGGTACTTATGCGATCAATCAGGGTACACTTGCATTGAACAGCAATTATACCTTAAATTATGTGGGTGCTGATCTTACTATTGGTAAGAAAACAGTTACGGTTACAGCAGCAGCGAAAAACAAAACCTATGGTGATGTGGATCCTGCATTAACCTATGCTTTTGCTCCGGCACTGGTAACAGGTGACAACTTTACGGGATCCTTAAGCAGAGCAGTTGGTGAGAATATCGGTACTTATGCGATCAATCAGGGTACATTAGCTTTAAACGCTAACTATACTTTAACCTACGTTGGTGCTGATCTGACTATTGGTAAGAAATCAGTTACGGTTACAGCAGCAGCAAAAAGCAAGGCCTATGGGGATGCCGATCCGGCGTTAACTTACACTTTCGCCCCAGCATTGGCAACGGGCGACAGCTTTAGCGGGTCACTTAGCCGCTCGGCAGGTGAAAACGTGGGCACATACTCCATCAACCAGGGCAGCCTGGCTTTAAATGCAAATTATAGCTTGAACTATACAGGAGCTGATTTTGTGATCGCCAAGAAGATCATTACGGTAACTGCATCCGCCAAAAGCAAAGCTTATGGTGATGCCGATCCGGCACTGACCTATACTTTCATCCCGGCTCTGGTAGGTACTGATACTTTTACGGGAGCATTGGGCAGATTGCCGGGTGAAAATATTGGAACCTATGCCATTAACCAGGGTACACTTACACTGAACAGCAATTATACCTTAAATTATGTGGGCGCAAATCTCACTGTTGGCAAAAAAACAATAACGGTCACAGCAGCGGCGAAGAGTAAAATCCAGGGTGCTGCCGATCCGGTGCTGACCTATACTTTTGCCCCGGCTTTGGTAACAGGCGATAGCTTTACGGGATCCTTGAGCAGGGCAGCTGGTGAAACCGCGGGTACATATACCATTACCCAGGGTACACTGGCATTGAACGGAAACTATATCCTGACTTACATAGGAGCCAATCTGACCATTGAAGCGAAAACCGTAATAACAGTAACCGCGGTAGCGAAAAGCAAAACCTATGGTGATGCAGATCCGGCATTAACCTATACTTTTGCTCCGGCACTACAGGCTGGCGATAGCTTTAGCGGAAGCCTGGACAGGTTGCCGGGAGAGCATACCGGTACCTATGCAATTGGCCAGGGTACACTTGCCCTTGACGGGAAGTATATCATAACTTATGTTGGTGCTGATCTGACCATTGGTAAAAAAACAATAACGGTCACAGCGGTAGCGAAAAACAAAACCTATGGTGATGCTGATCCGACATTGACCTATACTTTCTCTCCTGTATTGCAAACAGGTGATAGTTTTACGGGATCCTTAAGCAGGGCGGTTGGTGAGAATATTGGTACTTATCCCATCAATCAAGGTACACTTGCACTGAACAGCAATTATACCTTAAATTATGTGGGCTCAAACCTCACTATTGGCAAAAAGACAATAACGGTAACTGCGGCAGCTAAAAGCAAAAATTATGGTGATGCTGATCCGGCGTTGGCCTATACTTTTGCCCCGGCATTAGTAACAGGCGACAGCTTTAGTGGATCACTTAGCCGAGTAGCAGGCGAAAATGCGGGCACTTATCCGATCAATCAGGGCAGCCTGGCTTTAAATGCAAATTATACCCTGAACTATACAGGAGCAAATTTGGTAATTGCTAAGAAAACCATTATGGTAACCGCTGCCGCTAAGAATAAAAGCTATGGTGATGCCGATCCGGCGTTGACCTATACTTTCGCCCCGGTATTGGTAATAGGCGACAGCTTTAGCGGATCACTTAGCCGTGTGGCAGGCGAAAATGTGGGCACCTATCCGATCAACCAGGGCAGCCTGGCTTTAAATGCAAATTACATCTTGACTTATACGGGAGCCGATCTGACCATCGGAAAGAAAACCATTACGGTAACAGCCGCTGTCAAGAGCAAAACTTACGGAGATACCGATCCAGCGCTGACCTATACTTTTGCCCCGACATTAGGAACTGGCGACAGCTTTAGTGGATCACTTAGCCGTGCGGCTGGCGAAAATGTAGGCGTATATGCTATTGCCAGTAGTACCTTGAGCGCGGGTGCTAATTACACTATAGATTTTAAAACAGCTGACCTGACGATTAATAAAGCGGTGCTAAGCATAACTGCAGATGCAAAGCAGATGTGCCAGGGAGCCGATCTGCCAGCATTTACTTTGAGCTACAACGGTTTTAAATTTTCTGACAATGCAAACAGTTTAACCACAAAGCCATCGGTAAACAGCACCGGAAGCAGGTCTTCTGCGGCTGGAGATTATGTGCTTTCGCCGGTTGGCGGCGTATCTGCCAATTATACTTTTAATTATATCAACGGTGTGTTCAAGATCAATCCCCTTCCCCTTATCACTATCAATAGTGATAAGGGAACCAGTATCAGCAGGGGAGAAACTGCTATCCTTACCGCAACAGGGGCTACAAGTTATGTATGGGCGACTGCCAGCGGCATCTTAAGCGGTCAAAATGCTGCTAGTCTTACTGTTAGGCCAAAAGAAACCACCACCTATACCGTTACGGCTACAAACAGCAGCGGATGCAGCCAGAGCCAGGCCATTACCCTGACTGTGGCCGAGAATCTTTCAAAAATCAAGGCGAACAACATTCTTACCCCAAATAATGATGGCTTTAACGATAAGTGGGTAATCGAGAATATCGACTACTATCCGAACAATGAAGTTAAGGTATTTGATAAGGCCGGAAGGATCATTTATAGTAAAAAGGCATACGATAACAGCTGGGACGGAACAGTCAACGGAACGGCACTTTCAGAGGGTACCTATTATTATATTGTTGATTTCGGTACAGATAAGATGAGGGTAAAGGGTTTTATCACACTGGTAAGGGAAAATTAGTTAAATTAAAGAGAAGATCAAATGAAGACTTTATATAAATTATTGATGTTACTGGCCGTATGGATACCTGCAGCCAGTGTTCATGCGCAGCTGAATCCGCTTTCCTCACAATATTATACCAACCGTTATGTAATCAATCCCGCATTTGCAGGTGCGAACAATGGCCTGCGCATAAACGGGGCCTACCGTAAACTTTGGGATAACGTTCCGGGCGCTCCCGTAACGCAGAATCTCACCGCAGACTATGGTTTCGATAAAGTTGGTATAGGACTGAACATGAGCAATGAAAGTGCGGGGCTACAGCGGCAGACCCGCATAGTAGGTAGTTATGCCTACCACCTGCCTTTAAACGCAAACAACCAGCAGCTTCATTTTGGCCTGTCTGTAGGTTTCATGAACCAGCGTCTTGAAAACGCAGATATTTATGGCAATCCGAACGACCCGATGGTTGGGCTTTACAATGACCGGAAAACCTATCTTGATGGGGATTTCGGTATTGCCTATACTTCAGATAAACTGAGCATCGAGGGATCGCTGCCCAACCTGAAAAGCTTTTTCAAAAAAGATGTGATCAAGCTGGCCGATGTGGCCACTTTTTATACGGCCATAAGTTATAAGATTACGCTGAGCGAAGGAATGGAGGGGATAGCGCTTGAACCAAAAGTAGCCTACCGCGGGGTGAAAGGCTTCGATAATATCTTTGATCTGAGTGCACAGGCCTGGATTGCAAACAAACAGGTGTTTCTGATGGGGGTATACCATAGCAGTGAAAATGCCACATTTGGCATTGGTGTCGACTTTAAAAGAAAATACCTGATCAGTGGGATGTACACCACACAGACCTCGGCTTTAAGTGCCTATACCAACGGCAGTTTTGAGCTGAATCTCAGGTTAAGCGTACTGTAAGGTTTTGGCGGAAGGAAAATCTTGGATATTTGAAGGCATGAAGGAAATGGTCGTATCAATGCCCTTATAATACCTGGTGAACAGATTGACAACCATGATGTTAATAAAATCTATATATGGAACAAGGTAAAGTTAAAATGTATAATGGCGAAAAGGGTTTTGGCTTCATCACGCCGGATGCGAACCAAGAGGACATTTTTGTGCACGTGACTGGACTATTGGTTCGTGACCTCAAGGCGGGTGACATTGTGGAGTATGAAACCGAGCAGGGCAAAAAAGGGTTAGTAGCGATCAATGTCAAGAAAATATAACCTGCTAACACTTCTTGAAGCGTTAACATAAACCTCTCTATTTTTACATGGAAGCGTCTTTGTAATGATCAGTTACCTCGTTTTGCAAGTAAATATGCTATCACTTAACTTTTAGAATGTAACCCAGGCCATACACGTTTTCTATACTGACTTGTTCTGAGGCCTTAAAGAGCCGCCTTAGCCTTGAAATAAAAACTTCAAGGCTTTTTCCATTAAAGTAATCGTCGTTTCCCCATAACGCCAATAAAATATCTTTCTTTTTAACTACCTGATTAATATTGCCAGCCAAATGGTCTAATACTTCCGATTCCCTAACGGTTAAGGAAACTTCTTTGCTGTCGGGCATCCGCAGAAACAGCTGATCCTTTTGGTACCTGATATCACCTATGTTGATAAATCCTGAACTGGATGGGAACTGCACGTTTGGAGTGCTGGAAAACTTATTAATGATATTTCCTATCCTAAGTACCAGCTCTTCAATTTCGAATGGCTTTGAAATATAATCTATTGCACCAATTTTGAGGCCGCGAAGACGGTCCTGTTTTTCGTTATGTGCCGTTAGAAAGAAAAAAGGTTGATTGGAGTTGATTATCACCATCTCTGTGGCCAGGTCAAAGCCGTTCATATCTGGTAGCTGTACATCCACAATAACCAATTTGTTATCAAGCTGGTTTGCGCTATAATACGCCAATGCTTCTGAAGCAGTTTTAAACCATAGGACACTGAATCCCCTCAATTTCAGGTATTCTGAAATTACATTGCCCAGGTCTATTTCATCTTCAATTATTACGATATCATAACTCATAAAATTCTTTGATTAATGATTTGTACTAATTAGGGTCTGCTCCGCAGGGATATGAATCAAAAATTCGGTCCCTTTTCCCAATGTTGTTCTTACGCTGATTTCCCAGCCATGAATATCAATGCACTGTTTAACGTAATATAAGCCCAGCCCCAGGCCCGAAACGGTATTATCTTTGCCTGCACGGAAGAACTTATCGAATATTTTTTCTTTCATTGTGTCTTCAATTCCTTTTCCGTTATCTTTAATATGGATGGTATATCCACCATTATGCTCGGTAATAAAGAGCACAGTCATTTTTATATCGCTATGATTGTGCTTAAAGGAGTTGTCGAGGATGTTTTGTAACATGGTGGTAAATACGAAAGGATCAACCATGATCATTATTTCCGAACCATGAGGATCAAAAGTAAGGTCATTTGGTTCTTGAACTTTTATTTTATAATCATTAACTAAAGTAAGAATTGCATAATTAAGATCTGTTTCCTCCAGGTTAATGTTGCTGTTGATTTCGGAAATTTCCAGCATCTGGTTAATGTGAGAGTGAAGCCGCCGTGCCTGTCTCTCTACAATATTTACAAGTGCATTTACGCGTGCCCTGTCATTGAGCACCTCATCTTCGTGCAGGCTTTTGCTTGCCACTAAAATAGTAGTAATAGGGGTGTTAAATTCATGTTTAATACTGTTTAGGAAATCAGATTTAACATCTGTTTCTTTTTTCTGGCGCATCCAGCTGATATAGGTGTAATAATTAATGCCTACAATAATAA
>NZ_JBFTQI010000051.1:0-19166 GCF_056398925.1 Pedobacter sp. 01T416_2 | reverse complement strand
GTGGTGTAATTACCGATATGGGCGGATTTATTGCGTCTACCTATAAAAGAGGAATCGATTTTATCAATGTACCTACTACCCTTTTATCGCAGGTCGATGCTTCAGTAGGTGGTAAAACCGGAATTGATATCGACAATGTAAAAAACATGGTAGGCACATTTACCTTACCACAAATGGTTTTTATCGAAACTGCATTCTTAAAAACATTACCACAGCGCGAGCTTTTATCGGGCTTTGCCGAAATGATTAAACATGGCCTGATTTATGATAAGCCATATTACGAAAAGTTAAAAGAAAGCAACTACTTAACCCCTTCTGCACAAGATATTTACCGATCAGTAGAAATTAAAAACGAGGTTGTTACCATCGATCCGCATGAAAAAAACCTGCGTAAGATTTTAAACTTCGGGCACACCATTGGACATGCTGTAGAGGGTTATTCTTTGGCAAATGACGAAAATCCGTTAACACATGGTGAAGCCATTGCCATCGGTTTTGTTTGTGAGGCTGCATTATCGATCAAAAACAGTACGTTAACCCAGGAGGAATTGAAGGATATTAGTGGATATATTTTATCATTATACCCTAAATACCACATTAAAAAAGAAAGTTTCGATACACTTTTAGAGCTGATGCAAAGTGATAAAAAGAATGAAGATGGAAACATTCTCTTTTCACTTTTAGAAACAACAGGTAAATGCACGTTTAATTGCCGTGTAAGTACCGCCGATATTTTGAGCAGTTTAGATTATTACAATAGTTTATAAAATGAATTTTACCGGAAGTGATATTTCTGTAGTAGGCCTATTTGGTTTCGTAATCGTTTTAACCCTGGTTGAAATGTATTTCAGCTATGCCCACGACAGAAAATTATATACCAAACGCGATACGTGGACCAATATCTACCTGATGACGGCTGCTATTGTGATTAATTTAGCAACAAAAACAGGCACTTTTTTTCTACTGCAGTACTGTTATCAATTCCGATTGTTCCAAATCCCTAATATTTGGCTTTATTGGTTTGTTTTGATTTTAGCGCAAGATTTTCTGTATTGGTTTTTACATACAGTTGGTCATTACGTGCGCTTTTTCTGGGCGATGCACGTTACACATCATTCATCTGAACACTTTAACCTAACCACTGGTTTCCGTTCAACCGTTTTCGAGCCACTGTACCGAGTTTTCTTTTATTTGCCCTTAGCATTTATGGGGTTCACGGCTGTTGATATCCTTTTTGCTTACCTGGTAACCCAAATTTACGGCAACCTGGTGCATACTCAATACGACATTAAGCTTCCAAAATGGTATGGGTATATTTTCGTAACGCCATCACACCATCGCGTGCACCATGCCAGCAATGTACGTTACCTAGACAAAAATATGGGTATGGTTTTAATTCTTTGGGATAGATGGTTCGGTACTTTTCAAGAGGAGTTACCAGAAGATGTGGTTAAATACGGCTTAACTACTCAGCCTGAAGATACTGGTGCGATTAACATTATTTTCCATGAGTTTATAGCATTGAGTGCTGATGTTAAAAAAGCACCAACTTTTATAGATAAAGTGAAATACATTTTTAGCCCGCCGGGATGGAGCCATGATGGAAGCACCAAAATTGCTAAAATTATGCAACAGGAATTGCGTGAGGAGGAAAAGAAAAGATACGAAGCCTTACAACAGGACAAAGTAAAAGGGCTTAACGACCGGGGAGAATTAAGTTCTACAGGATAAAAAATATTAATTTGTTTAATCTAAAGGTCTGTGTCTCCAAAGACCTTTTTTGTTAACATTTTATTTGCTTTTTTAACCACAGATGCACACAGATAAGCATTGATGAAGTTTTAGTATTCAAAAGTTCTGTCATTCTGAGCACAGCGAAGAATCGATGACTGTGGCGAACAGGTATTTCAGCGTCTGCATGTACTTCGTTACGCTTCTATTGATAGTACTCAATTAGTACAGTCGTCATTCCCGCGCAGGCGGGAATCTTAATACTTTTGCATTAAGATTCCCAATCAAGTTGGGAATGACGATCTCGCGCGACTGATCATCTCTAATCAACATTTCTAACCCTAACCATATAAAAATCCGTTTTTAAGTTGTTTCATGAAACAAAAAGACCAATTCAGAAAACAGACCGTTTTTAACAAAATTAAATTTTATTAAAAATATTTTCAATTTCCTATTGACAAATTAAATTTTGTTGCTACATTTGGCTCAACAAAAAAAGAGATGAAAAATTTTAACACATATTACTTTGGTTACTTTTACTATTTTAGTGAGAGCCGGGGCTAATATGCAAAAAGATATATAACAATATTAAAATGTATAAAAAAGTCCCGGCAAACAGCCGGGACTTTTTTGTTTTAACGCAAAAATGGAAACGACAAAACGAGTAGCAATTCAGGGTATTAAAGCATCTTTCCACGAGGAGGCCGCCTACAAATTCTTTGGTAAAGACATTGAAACTGTTGAGTGTAATTCTTTTAAAGAAACCTGCGACAAGCTAGAAAAAAACGATGCCGATTTCGTAGTAATGGCTATCGAAAACTCTATTGCAGGTAGTTTATTACCAAACTACACACTGATCAGAGATTTTGGTTTTTCGGTTGTAGGCGAGGTTTACTTACCTATCCAATTGCACTTGATGGCACTACCAGGCGTAAAGTTTGAAGATATTAAAGTGGTGACTTCACATCCGATCGCCATCCGCCAGTGTATCGATTTCTTTTATGATTACCCACACATTAAAATCGTGGAGAGTAACGATACTGCTGCTTGTGCAAAACGTATCCAGGAAGAGCAATTAACGGACACCATGGCCATTGCAAATAGTTTAGCCGCAGAACTTTACGGCTTAAACATTTTAGAACGCCGTGTAGAATCGAACAAGAAAAACTATACCCGTTTTCTGATCCTTAAAAAGGATAAAACAGACGAAGGAAAGAAAATAAACAAAGCATCAATCTGTTTTCAGGTTGGACACAAAGCAGGCTCATTGGCAACTGTGTTAAATATTTTCGCCGAACAGGATGTAAGCTTAACAAAAATACAATCTATGCCGGTTTTAGGTAAAAGAAACGAGTATTACTTTTACGTCGACTTAGAATGGCCAAGTACAGAAAAATATGATAAGGCAATTAGAAAGGCATTAAAATATACATCGAACTTTAATATCCTGGGAGAGTACCAGAAGAACGATAAGGTATAGACTGGTTAATTGTATAAATTGTTAAAACTGGTTAACTGAACATTTAACCGATTTAAACAATTAACCGCTTAACCCAAAATAGTTAACAATTTTAAGTTGGCAGGTTTAACCCAACAATACAACAATTAAATAATCGAATTAAAAAATATTACTATCACACCCCCATCATCATGAAACTTAATTTAAACATCCAACCATTAAACACCTGGTTAAACGTAAACAACGAACCATTAATCATTTCTGGTCCTTGTAGCGCAGAAACTGAAGAACAATTATTAACTACAGCGCACTTATTGGCTGCTACCGGTAAAGTATCGGTATTGAGAGCTGGCATCTGGAAACCACGTACCCGTCCGGGAGAATTTGAAGGTATCGGAAGTATCGGTTTAGAGTGGTTAAAACGTGCTAAAGCAGAAACTGGTTTACCAACTGCTGTAGAGGTTGCAAATGCAAAACACGTTGAAGAGGCTTTAGCAGCTGGTGTAGATATCCTTTGGATTGGTGCACGTTCTACTGTAAACCCTTTCACTGTTCAGGAAATTGCTGATGCTTTAAAAGGCCATGATGTTCCGGTATTGATCAAAAATCCAGTTAACCCAGATTTACAGTTATGGATCGGTGCAATTGAGCGTATCAATGGCGCAGGAATTACTAAAATCGGTGCTATTCACCGCGGTTTCTCATCATTCGAGAAAAGTTCTTTCCGTAACGAACCAATGTGGGAACTTGCTATTCAATTAAAAACACTTTGCCCTGAGTTACCGATCATCAACGATCCAAGTCATATTTGCGGTAACCGTGAGTTAATCCCTTACATTTCTCAAAAAGCATTGGATTTAGACATGCAAGGTTTAATGATCGAATCTCACGTAGATCCTTCAGTTGCCTGGACAGATGCTAAACAACAAGTTACTCCTGCTGCTTTAGCTGAATTGGTTGACCGTTTAACTGTTCGTGAACCAGAAGCACCAAATGAAGCTTTCGCTGATAAATTAGCCGACCTACGTAAATCAATCGATAAAATTGATGATATCTTATTACAGAAATTAGGCGAGCGTATGGCTATTGTAGAGAAAATTGGTGAGTTTAAACGCGATAACCAGGTAACTATTTTACAGGTTAACCGTTGGGATGCCATCATTAAAAAAGGTCATGCTTTTGCAAAAGCTTTAAAATTAGACTTAAACTTTACTGAGAAATTCTTAGAATTGATGCACGGTGAATCAATCCGTAAACAAACTGAAATCATGAACGCTGGCAAAGCTGAACAAGGTATTGCTGCTGAGCAACATACTGAGGTTAAAGCGTAATTGAGGTTAAAAGCTGAAAGACTAAAGCTTAAAGCTAAGTTTAACAGTGATGTCATCCTGAGCCTGTCGAAGGACTTACGATAGTTTTCGACTAACTCAATATGATATTAAAAAACAAATATAATGTAAGTGTCAGGTGTTCCCATCTGACACTTACATTTAAGAATAAAAACAGAATAAAATGTCGAAAAACGCCTTAGTTTCTTTTAAAGGAACCAAGAATATTAATACGGAAATCCAATTAACGGGCTCGAAAAGCGAATGCAACAGGGCTTTAATTATTAGCGCTTTAAGCAAAAAACTGGTTAAAGTTGAAAACCTTTCCAATGCTGCCGATACGGTAACCTTAAATGGCATCCTTAATAATCTTGAAGAAGAATTAGAAGTAGAAATCCAGGAATCAAAAACAGTTGATGTTGGCCCTGCAGGAACCGCTATGCGTTTCTTATCGGCTTATCTTTCGGCTAAAAACGGTAATTTCTTACTTACCGGAACCGAACGGATGAAGCAGCGTCCCATTGGTATCTTGGCGGAGGCTTTAAAAACCATCGGCGCTGATATTTCTTATGCAGAAGCTGAAGGTTTCCCGCCATTAAATATTGTTGGTCCTTTAAATCAAAAAACTGCTGAAGTTAAAATTAAAGGCGATATCAGCAGTCAATATATTTCGGCCTTGCTGATGATTGCCCCTATCCTACCTCAGGGTTTAACTTTAGAAATTGAAGGCGAGCTTACCTCTAAACCATATGTAGATATGACTTTAGATATGTTGGCTGAAGTTGGCATTTCACATTCTTGGAACGGAAATTCAATTTCCATCAAACCACAGGTATTTAAACCTGGCACTTTGGTTGTGGAGCCCGACTGGAGCGCAGCATCGTATTGGTATAGTATTGCAGCTTTAGCTGATGAAGCAGAAATTAGCTTACCTGCTTTAAAAGAAAAAAGTTTGCAGGGTGATAGCCAGATCAAAAATATCATGAAGGTTTTTGGCATCGCTACCAACAAAACCAATGATGGAATTGCTATTAGCAACTTAGGCCTTTCTTTAGATACTAAAGAAATTTTAGATTTAAAAACCTGTCCGGATTTAGCACAAACCATTGTAGTTATTGCAGCTGCATTAGGTAAAAATATGTCTTTTACCGGCTTAGAAACCTTAAAAATTAAAGAAACAGACCGTATTGCAGCGCTTCAGAACGAATTGGCTAAAATAGGCGTTACTTTTACAGAGGATAATCTGGTTTATACCTTAAATACAGACAACCTTCATTTTCCGGATAAAGTTACCTTCGCAACCTACGAGGACCACCGTATGGCGATGGCTTTTGCACCACTTGCATTATTGATCAACGAAGTTGAAATTGAAGAAATGCAGGTAGTAGAAAAATCTTATCCATATTATTGGGAGGATTTGAAAAAAGCGGGATTTGATGTTAGTATCAAGTAGCGAGAAGAAAGTATCAAGAACCAAGTATAAAGAACCAAGTATCAAGAACCAAGTATAAAGATTGGATATTAAAATCCATTCAATAATTTAATCAATCTATAATTCAATCAAAAATAATGGCAGGCAACTCATTCGGACAACTATTTCGCATCACAACCTTTGGCGAATCTCATGGCGTGGCCATTGGGGTAATTATTGATGGCTGTCCGGCGCAATTGGATATCGATATGGATTTTATCCAATCAGAACTTGACAAACGTAAACCTGGTCAATCCAAAATCACCACTCAAAGAAAAGAAAGCGATACCGTTCAGATTTTATCGGGTGTATTTGAAGGAAAAAGTACAGGTACGCCAATTGCACTTTTAATTCCGAACGAGGATCAACGATCAAAAGATTACGGTCATAATGTGGATGTTTACCGTCCCAGCCATGCCGATTATGTTTATGATGCAAAATATGGCATCCGCGATCACCGTGGCGGAGGTCGTTCTTCTGCCCGCGAAACGGCTGCCCGTGTAGCTGCTGGTGCCATTGCAAAGCTATTTTTAAAGCAACAGGGTATTGAAATTTTCGCACATGTAACTTCAGTAGGAACAATAGAAGCCCCCAATTTGGAAAGCAATGATTTATCCGCTTTATTGCAAATTAGAGAAGAAAATATTGTGCGTTGTGCTGATCCTGCAACTGCACACGAAATGATTGAGTTTATCGATGCGGTTCGTAAAGATGGTGATACCGTTGGCGGGAAAATAGGTTGTGTAGTAAAAGGCTGCCCTGCAGGCTTAGGTGAACCTGTTTTTGATAAATTACATGCCGATTTAGGTAAAGCGATGCTCAGTATTAATGCTGTTCATGGCTTCGAATATGGCTCAGGTTTTGCCGGAAGCGAATTAAGAGGATCGCAACATAATGATATTCCCCAGCCAAAAGCTGCCGATTCGAAAGTTTTTAAAACCACAACCAATTATGCCGGTGGCATTTTGGGTGGCATTTCTAACGGGATGGATATTACCTTCAAAGTAGCTTTTAAGCCCGTTGCAACCATTATGCATAACCAACAAACCATAAATGCTGCTGGTGAAGCTTCGGAGATTAAAGGCAAGGGCCGACATGATCCTTGTGTGGTACCCAGAGCAGTAGTAATTGTTGAGGCCATGGCTGCATTGGTTTTAGCTGATCAGTTTCTAAGAAATAAAGCAAGTATTATATAATTTTTGTTAATGAGAACCATCACCTTCTTATTTCTATTGATCAGCATGAATAGCTTTGCACAAAGTTATGCTGATCAGATCGCAAAACACCGTGAAACCTATAAACAGGATTTCATTAAAGATGAACGCTCACCACTCAAGAAAAATGACCTGCAAAACCTTCATTTTTATAAGGCAGACAGTGCTTATAAAATCTCGGCCGATGTAGAAATACTAAAGAATGAAAAAGTTTTCAAAATGCCTACTTTTAATGGCTCTAGCAGCGATTACTATAAATATGCACACGTAAACTTCCTTCTTAATGGCAAAAAAATCCAAATGACTTTATATAAAAGTGTTTCTTTATCAACCAACCCGGTTTATAAAGATCACCTCTTTCTGCCCTTTACTGATGAAACCAACAATAAGGAAACTTATGGCGGTGGCAGGTACATTGATCTGGATGCAAAAGAAATTGCAGATAATCACATCGAAATCGATTTCAATAAAGCCTACAATCCCTACTGTGCCTACAGTGACGGGTACCGTTGCCCAGTTCCTCTAGAAGAAAACGACCTGCAATTGGCTGTAAAAGCTGGCGAGAAATTATACACTGGTGAAAAGAAACACCAGAGATAAAAGTTAATGTTACGTTTATCCACAAAATGATACCTGATTGTATTATAATCCACATTTTAACGTAAATTACAAACATTAAGTAAAAATACGTGTTCTCTAACTAAATTACATAACCCATTCCTAAATGACGTACAGCTGTTTAATTGTTGATGATAACGAAATTGAAAGAGATGCAATAGAAATGCATCTAAAAAGAATCCCATCATTAAATATTATCGCTGTCTGTAGTAACGGTATCGAAGCTTCGCAAATTTTATCAACTACTTCTGTAGATATTGTTTATTCTGATATTGATATGCCAGAGCTTTCTGGTATGGATTTATTAAAAAGCCTGAAAAAACAACCGCTATTTATCTTTATCACTTCATTTAGTGAGTACGCCGCAGAAAGTTTTAATCTGGATGCATTGGATTTTATTGTTAAGCCCGCAACGTTCGAACGCATATTAAAAGCCACAAATAAAGCGATCGAGTATATTGAATTAAGGAAACAGGTAAATAAACTTCCTGTCGAAAACCTAAACAACGACGATAAAAAAGACGATGATTATTTCTTTTTTAGAGAGACCAAAGGAATAACCAAGCTGAAATACAATGATGTAATTTATATTGAAAGTATGGGCGATTTTTCAAAGCTATTTACCAGTATCGATAAACATGTTATTTTAGTAAGCTTAAAAAATCTAGAAAAGCAACTGCCTTCAAAAATTTTCTCAAGGGTACACAAACAGTACATCATTAATATAAACCACATTGTAACCTTAACCAATCATGAGGTTCATTTAGATCATAACTTTCTGGTTCCGATAAGTGCTTCTAACAGGCAGGAATTATTGGAGAGATCGATTGACAAGAAAATTCTGTCTAGATTTTTAAAATAAGTTATTTTTTCAGGATTATTTTAAAATAACTTCCGCCTGTAGGATTAATATCGGCGCTAATTTTACCATCCATCAAGCTAATAAAAGTTCTGCAGAGCAATAAACCTAAACCTGTCCCTTTTTCTTTATTGGTACCTAATGTGCTCACACCCGCGCCTAAATAACCTGGCTTATTAAAATGCTCTACCTGTACAGGTGTTAAACCGATCCCTGTATCTGAAATTTTAATCTCCAGCACATTTCCGTTATGAACGGAACTAGTTGTGATCGTACCACCATTTGGCGTAAATTTAATGGCATTACTGATGATATTTCGAATAACCAGCATAAACATATTCGAATCTGCTTTGCAAAATGTTTTGGCTGGCACTAAATTCTGAATAGCTAAGCTTTTTTCGTTGGCGTTATCCTGTAAAGAAAGAATAACTTCATTAATGAGCTCATGAATATCCAACGATTCTAAATACGGGTTAAACCCCTGCATCTGGCTGGCGGCCCAATTAAGAAGATTCTCCATCATTGTAGAGGTATAGGTGAGGTTGTTTTTTAGTGATGCAGCATATCTGTTTAATTTTTCCTGTTCTATGTTACCGCCCTCTAACAACTGCATAAAGGAAATTAATGAATTTACAGGGGTACGCATATCGTGACTTACCACACTAAAAATACGGTCTTTAACCTTACTTAACTGCTCCAACTCCCGTTTCTGACTATTGATAATCTTATTTAACCTGGTTGTTTTCCGCTGGTTAAAAAATATAACCACGGCAATAATCAGAATCAGTGTGGTGGCTATGGTGAGGAATAATTTCACACGTTCATCAAATTTAATCTGTTGTACCTGTTTACTAATCTGCTTATCCTTTATCCCGGCGGCTAACTTTGCCTCAAATTTAGCATTAGCAAATTTACTATCCTGAGCCAAACGCTGAATATCAAGATCAGCTTTTGCCTTTTGAAAAGTTAGGAGATCCAATGCTTTTTCTTTATCACTCAACACTAACTGTTGCCTTTTTAGCTCAAGTTCCTGTTGTTGTCTTTTTAACTCGCCTTCTGTAAGTTTTTGCTTCAATAAATAATCGCGTTCCTTAATACCAAAATCGAGCTGCATCTGCCTCCGGGTAATTTCCTTTTCCTTTTCCTGATCGAAAATCTTATCTCTAACGGCAATATATTGCCTGTAATAGGCTAAGGATTTGTTATAGTCTTTTAGTTTTTCATATACCGTACTCAACCCTAAACTAGATTGTTTTTCTATATCTAATAATCTGTTTTCTTCTGCAATTTTTAAACTATTATTGAGTAATAGGATGGCATTTTCAAAATCGTTTTCTTTTTGGTAAAAGTTTCCCAAGGCATATAAACTTGAGGCATAGGCTTCTTTATCTTCTCCCGACTTATTTAACTCAACTGATTTTTGATAGGATTTTAACGCCGCATCCTTTTGTCCTATTAAACTGTATAAATCAGCAAGATCTCGTTTAACAGTGGCTATTAAACCTATGTCTCCAATGGCTTCTGATACCCGCAACGATTTGTTATAATACGCTAAGGCCAGTTTAATTTTCTGGTTAGGTAATACATTCATCTCCTTTAATTCACGATCTGAAGCCTCAAAATAATTAGTACCAATCAGGCCGTAAACAACGGCTACGCCTCTTGTATTTTCGCCTCCTTTAGCAAATACTTTCAGCGCCATGTTCATATAAACCAAGGCCTGACTCTGGTTACCCAAACTTTGATAAATAGTAGAAATATTGGTATAACAACTTGCCATGTCGGTTTCGTTGCCCATTTTTTCGTAGATAGCTATGGCCTTTTGGTTAACTTCTAACGATTTTACATAATCAGGAATGCTGCCATATAAAGCACCTAAATTGAGGTAAGTTCCAGCAACCATATCTAAATTACCCACTGAAGAGAATTCAGCAGCTGCATGATTATAATTTTCTTCTGCCTTTTGGTAATTAGACCTGCCGTGATACATTAAACCCCTACGGTAATAAGCCATTGCAGAGAATTTTTTTAGATTTTTCTCATGCGAAAGCTGAATGGTTTTATCCACATACTCTTCCGCTTTATCTACATTTTTCATCCTCATGTATTGGCGGTAAACCTCCGTCAATATTTTGATTTTGGTGGAATCTGTTTTTAAATTCTTTTGATTTAAACTTAAAAGGCTATCCAGTTTTTTCTGTGGCGCACTCACCTGGCTAAAACCAGTTATGCACAAAAATGACAAAAAGAGAAACAGCATGCCTTTTTTAGAAAAACACGCTTTACTAACGAACTGAGCATTTACAAGATAGCACTTCATTTTCAGATCAAACCAATGATTTGTTTCTTCTATATAATGAGCATAAAAAATCTTGAAAATTACAGCGTTTCATGTTCTGGCTGAGATAAAACATACTGAAATAACAAAATAGAGTTTGGCGTATAAAAGTAGTTAAAAAACTGATCAATAAATAACCAGTTTTTTAACTTTTCACCAAGAATCTTAATCATTTAAGCATAAACAAAATAAGAAACCGATTGTATACCCTTTAAATTATCCAGGCAGTTAAATCTTATACCCAAGCGATTTGCTTTATTAAAAAAATGCGGGGTATTTAGTTGGATTTGCATCGTGCATCATCTGGTAAATGGTTTCAATTACATCATCAACCGATGGTTTACTGAAATAATCACCATCAGACCCAAATGGCGGGCGGTGTGCTTTAGCAGATAGTGTTTTCGGCTGGCCATCTAAATGGAAATAACCTTTTTGTTCTTCGAGTACCTTTTGCAGGATATATGCAGATGCACCTCCAGGAACATCTTCATCTACGACCAGTAATTTATTGGTTTTGGCAAGGGAGTTTACACAAACCTGAGTGGTATCGAAAGGTAATAATGTTTGTGGATCAATAATTTCTACAGAAATGCCTAATAAGCTCAATTCTTCTGCGGCTTCCTGAACAATTCTTAACGAAGATCCGTAAGATACTACGGTTATATCTGTTCCTTCTTCTAAAACCTCTGCTTTACCTAATGGAACCGTAAAATCGCCAACATTATTTGGTAGTTTTTCTTTAAGTCGGTAACCATTTAAACACTCAACTACTACGGCAGGCTCATCAGCCCTAAAAAGGGTGTTGTACATGCCGGCAGCTTGCGTCATATTTCTTGGTACGCATAAATGCATCCCCCTTAAAGCACCTAAAATCATGCTGATTGGTGAACCTGAATGCCAGATTCCTTCTAATCGATGGCCACGGGTACGCACAATAACAGGTGCTTTTTGAATCCCTTTGGTTCGGTATGATAGGGATGCTAAATCGTCGCTGAGTACATTTAGTGCAAAAATTAAGTAATCAAGATACTGTATTTCGGCAATCGGTTTTAAGCCCCTCATGGCCAAACCAATACCTTGCCCCATAATGGTCATTTCTCTAATTCCAGTATCGGTAATCCTCAACTCACCATATTTGGCCTGTAAACCTGCAAAGCCTTGATTTACATCACCTATATTCCCTAAATCTTCTCCGAAAGCCACTAAACGCGGATCGCGGGCAAAGTTTTCGTTAAAGCAGGCATTAAGCACTTCCCTACCGTCGACCATTTTTGATTGTTCATCATATGCTGCGTTAACCACTACAATCATATCCGGACTTTCTTTACCGTCAGTATGCAGTTTAGAATTATAACGGTCGTGATTAACCTTAGCCTGCTGTTTATACCAGGCTAGCAGTTCATTACGTTCGGGAGAATTAAAACTAGCCGATAAACGGATGGCTTTTCGCACCGCCGTGAAAACCTCCCTGCGTTGTGCATCGGCAGTTGAAGCCAGAATTGCAGCAATTCTAGCCAGTTCCGGTTGATGTTTAGCTACACCACCAATTAAATCAACCACTTGTTTTTGTTCGGGTTTAATGCTATCCAAAAACTCATTCCAAGCTTCTTTTTGTGCATTGCGTACAAAAATCTTTGCTTCTTTTTCAACCGATACAATTTCCTCTTCGGTTGCTACTGCCGAATCGAGCATCCAGGCACGCATTTTCAGGAGACAATCGTGTTCGGTTTCCCAAGCTAAACGATCTTTTGACTTATACCTTTCGTGCGAGCCAGATGTAGAGTGCCCCTGAGGTTGAGTAAGTTCGGTAACGTGAATTAAAACAGGTACATGTTCGTCTCTACATACATTTATTGCTTTTTCATACACCTCGCATAAAGCTGGATAATCCCAGCCCTTTACTTTATAAATTTCATATCCTGGTTGATCAGGCTCACGCTGAAAGCCTTTTAAAACTTCAGAAATATCTTCTTTTGTAGTTTGATATTTTGCCGGAACTGAAATGCCATAAGCATCATCCCAAATTGAGATGGCCATGGGTATCTGCAATACGCCTGCGGCATTAATGGCTTCAAAAAACACGCCTTCAGAAGTCGAGGCATTACCAATGGTGCCAAAAGCAACTTCATTTCCATTAACCGAAAAGTGTTTTAAGTAATCCAGTTCCTTATTTTGCCTAAATAATTTAGAAGCATAGGCTAAGCCAACCAAACGGGCCATTTGGCCACCGGTAGGAGAAATATCTGACGAACAGTTTTTAATCTGCGTTAAATCGTTCCAGCTTCCATCTTCATTAACTGATTTTGTTGCAAAATGGCAGTTCATTTGCCTTCCACCTGAAAACGGATCAGCCCCGTCAGTTGGATTGGCGTAAAGTTGTGCAAAAAATTCTTTAATGGTAGAAATCCCTGTAGCAAAAGCAAAAGTTTGATCGCGGTAATAGCCCGAGCGCCAATCGCCGTTTTTAAAAGCTTTCGCCATAGCCACCTGGGGTACTTCTTTACCATCGCCAAAAATACCAAATTTAGCCTTCCCTGTTAATACTTCTCTACGGCCTATATTTGGAATAGTTTTTGTTTTAATATGAAAACATTAAATTTGTTTTAGAATTTAAAAAATAAATTACAATCACATAACATGAAAAAGATCTTAGTATTATTCGCTTTTGTTTTAGGTTTAGGTATTGCTGTAAATGCACAAACTAAACCTGCAGAGTTTAAATTTGAATCGGAAACTCACGATTTCGGTAAAATCGTTTTAAACAAACCAGTAACTTACGATTTCAAATACACCAATATTGGCGAAGAGCCATTAATTATTACCAAAGCTGAGGCAAGTTGTGGATGTACAGTACCTAAATACACTTCTGCCCCATTGAAAAAAGGTGAAACGGGTGTAATTTCGGTAACGTTTAACGCTGCTGCTGGTCCATCAACTTTTTCAAAAGCCGTAACCATTACTTCAAATGCTAAAACACCAATTAAAGTGCTTTACATTAAAGGTGAAACGGTTGCCGCAGCCTCGAAATAATTATTTAAACGATAATATTTAAAAAGTCCCGATTTTCATCGGGACTTTTTTATTTTTGTGCCATGCCAAAAATTTCACAAAAAGGTGTGCAGATGCCTGCATCGCCAATCAGAAAGTTAACTCCATTTGCAGATCAAGCTAAAAAAGATGGTAAAAAAGTTTTCCATTTAAATATTGGTCAACCAGATATCGAAACACCTGAAGGAATGTTAAACGCCATCAAAAACATTGATTTTAATGTTTGGGCCTATACTCCATCAGAAGGTACACTTGCATACCGCTTAAAACTTACCGAATACTACAATAAACTGGGTTACAATATTACACCCGAAAATATATTGGTAACAGTTGGTGGTTCTGAGGCTATTACCATTGCCATGCAAACCTGCGTAAACGAGGGCGATGAAATTATCATTCCAGAGCCTTTTTATGCCAATTACAATGGCTTTGCCTGCATGAGCAACGTAGTGGTAAAACCCATCCTTTCTTACATTGAAAATGGTTTTGCTTTGCCTCCGATTGCCGAATTCGAAAAACTGATTACGAAAAAAACGAAGGCGATCATCATTTGTAACCCTAATAACCCAACTGGTTATTTATATTCAAGAGCAGAATTAGAGGCGTTAAAAGCACTTTGTGTTAAGTACGATCTATTTTTATTCTCTGATGAAGCTTATCGCGAATTCTGTTATGATGGAAGAGAATTTATTTCTCCAATGCATTTAGATGGTTTGGATGAAAATGTGGTGATTATGGATACGGTTTCTAAACGTTACAGCGCTTGTGGTGCGCGTTTAGGCTGTTTAATCACCAAAAATAAAGAAGTTATTGCATCAGGATTAAAATTTGCACAAGCAAGGTTAAGTCCGGGTATGGTTGAACAAATTGCTGGTGCAGCGGCTGTAGATACGCCGGATAGCTATTTTGAAAAAGTAAATACCGAATATACTTTGCGCCGTGATACTTTGGTTAATCGGTTAAATAATATAGAAGGCGTTTTTTGCCCTAATCCGGGCGGTGCATTTTACGTGGTAGCAAAATTCCCGATTGATGATGCTGACAAATTCTGTCAGTGGATTTTAGAAGATTTTGCCCATAATAACCAAACGGTAATGATGGCACCTGCAACGGGCTTCTATTCTACCCCAGGTTCTGGTAAAAACGAAGTACGTATGGCCTATGTTTTAAATACCGACGATTTAAATGTAGCTATGGACTGTTTAGAAGTAGCCTTGCAACAATATCCGGGAAGAACGGTATAGTTTGCAGTTTCCAGTTTTCAATTTTAGATGCCAAATAACAGTTTAAAGCTATTATTTGGCATTTTATTTGTATATTTGCATCCAGTTTACAAACTGATTACTCAAAACAGTAAACTAAAACGGGGCCGTTCTTGGATTTGACAGGGTGGCGAAGGTTATGTTAGCATGCAGTGCGTTGTACGGAGAGCACTTAAAGTGAACGTTCACATTTTAGTTGGCGAAAATACTTACGCCTTAGCTGCTTAGTTTAGAACTAACTAGCTTTTGTCCCTCTAACTGCTGCATTGTTGGGTTAGAATCTGGGGCATCGAAACAACAAAGCTGGCTTTAAGGAGATACGACTTAAATTGAGATAAAGTATCTAAGGATTTAAATAAGGTCGGTTTTCAGCCCGTTTATTTCCCGAAAATCAATTGAAAAATAAGCATGTAGAAGGTATAATTTATCTCACAACTGGACAAGGGTTCGACTCCCTTCGGCTCCACTGGAATCAGTATCAGAAATCACCAAAAAACACTAAAAGCCTGCAAATCAACCATTTGCAGGCTTTTGTTTTTTGGTATTTAGTGGCTTTTTTGACCAAATAACGCATATATARGGTGCCTTAAAAGGTGCCTCAGGAAATGAAGCACCTGAGGAACTTTTTAGGGGGTTAAAAAACTGATTATCAACCAGTTTACCTTGTAAACATCTTGACTTTTTTTGACTGCAATCTTAACTTTATTCACCTTTTAAGATTACTTTTATGAAAAGAAATTTCAGTTTACTCTTCTTTTTGAAGAAAAGAAACACAGACCAAGAAGGCTGTTCTTCCGTATATCTCAGGATTACGGTTGACAAAAAACGCGCAGAAGTTGCGACAGGCAAACAGTGTGGCGAAACGGACTGGGACAATGGTAAATTCAAGGGCCGAACGACGATGGCAAAAACATTGAACTTGTATTTACGCCAGCTAGAGTCCAAGGTACACGAGGCACATCGACATCTTTTACTATTGAATGAAGACCTCACGGCACAAAATTTAATGGACGAATTCCTTGGTAGAGGTCAAAAAGTCCGAAAACTTAGAGAGGTATTTACCATGCATAATGAAGAAATGGCTACACTTGTAGGTGTAGAATATGCGCCTATGACACTCCTCCGTTATCAAACCGCACTCCGACACATCACTCAATACCTAAAAGAAAAATATAAAGTCAAAGACATTGATATCCGGAAGATTGACCATCAGTTCATCACCGACTATGATTTTTTTTTAAGGACAACCAGAAAATGTAACAACAACTCAGCAGTAAAATACATTAAGAACCTCAAAAAAATAATTAAACGCTGTCTGGCCAATGGATGGCTAACAAGTGATCCTTTTGCTAATTTTAAAGCGAAAGTTAAGTTAATTGAACGACCTTGCCTTTCTGAAGAGCAAGTAACTTCTTTGGAAATCTGGGAATTTGATAATGAGAGATTGAACCGCGTAAGAGATATATTTCTTTTTAGCTGCTACACTGGACTTGCTTATATAGATATTTATCAGTTAAAAAGATCACAAATCATTGATAAAAATGGGGATGAAAAATGGGTTATTATCAACCGACAAAAGACAGGCACTCCAACCAGGTTACCACTTTTGCCAAAGGCAATCACCCTGCTCGATAAATATAAAAATCATCCACTATCCATCGATCAAGATAAAGCTTTCCCGGTAAGCTCTAATCAAAAAATGAATGCTTACCTAAAGGAAATCGCAGATTTATGTTGTATTAAAATCCCACTATCCTACCACATTGCCCGCCATACTTTTGCCACAACGATCACCCTTCAGAACGGAGTTCCCATCGAAACAGTGAGTAAAATGCTCGGACACAAGGACATCAGAACAACACAACACTACGCTAAAACCCTGGATGTAAAAGTTGGCAGAGATATGGCAGCACTCAAAGAGAAACTAGCTACCGAAAAACATGTGGCTAAAAACACCGTCTATAATTACACCATTACAAAATAAGCTATGATCGAGATCAATAACATGCCGGTAGAACAAAATATCATCGAAAAAATCTTTCATTTCCGCGGCTTAAAGGTAATGCTGGATTCGGATCTTGCTGCGCTATACCAAGTTGAGAACAAGCAATTAAAACGGCAGGTAAAACGCAATCTGATTCGGTTTCCTGAAGATTTTATGTTTGAACTTAGCGATGATGAACAGAAAATCCTAAGGCGCCAATTTGGCACCTTAGGACATGGAACGTACTCAAAATATCGGACTATGGCTTTTACAGAACAGGGAGTGGCAATGCTTTCAAGTGTCCTGAACAGTGAACGGGCCATTCTGGTGAACATCGAAATCATCAGAACATTTACCAAAATCCGTTCAACGATTGCACAAAGCACAGTTTTAAGACAAGAAATCGACAGGATAAAAAACCGACTAGATAATCAGGATAAAAATTTAGAAATTGTGTTTAAATACTTGGATGAGCTCATTTCACCAACAGTGCCCGAATCTGTACCCAGAAAGCGGATTGGCTTCAAACCGGACATGATATAGATAAGCAAAAACACCTCGGAGGCAAATTGCTTCCGAGGTGATATCTTACCTGAATAAAAAATCTTACCCAATACAAAAAGTCGGATCAAGCCTTAACTAAAAATTCTTCTTCCAAGTTCGATAGCTGCCAGCACAACACTAGATCTGGCTGAACCAATCCCCTTGAACCTTGATAAATCCGCGTGTCGTATAGTTGCCAGACATTTCAGGTCAGATCCACCTGCCTTAAATATCAGATTGCCAATATCCAGCGCACTATTATCTGGTGTTCCGGAGCCGATAAGAATGGCAAGCAATTCCGCCGTTTTCATTGCATCCCCACCTGTCATTAAGAGTTTTTCCCTTGGCCTTAACTCTACAGGTAGCGCCTTTATTCCATAGATGCGCTCCTGCTTCCTTTCATGGAATAAATCAAGTACAGACTTTTCCCGTTCTCCAATTTGCGTCGCTGTTGTAAAAAGCGAACAAAACGCCGAAATCAAAAATTCAAAGTCCTCTTGAAAGACCACTATCCTACGTCTGCTGTAGCTACCGTCCTGTTGCTCGTCACTTCTGGTAATCTGAATATAATTGGTATTATTCCTTGCCGTTTTAAAGTCTAGGAAAAAGTTCCTTCTTCCGGAATTGAATGTCTCTGTAGCAATCGTTCTGTTTTTCATAGCGTAAAAAATTGATTACACAAAACTCCATTACAATCACGTTTTAAGCGGAAATTAACCGATTATAAACGTTTAAAATCGGTTATTCGTAAGCACCCGACGCGATACTTCTGCGCCAGCAATTACCACTTTTAAGAGATTATATTTAAATTTAATAATGAATCGCCAATGCCCTATTTATGAAAACAGACAACGATCCGATCTCTCACCATTGCGAAGAATGTAGCGAAAAACTCAATGGCAGAATAGATAAACGCTTTTGCAATGACCTTTGCCGAACCAGTTTCAATAATCGCCGTAGGCAGAAAGAAGCCGCGATTGATCCACCATTTATCCAGGAAATATCCAAAATAATCTTGAAAAACTACCGTATACTCCATAAACTTAGTGCGGGAGAAAAAATAACGGTTAAAAAGAGTATGCTTGAAAAGCAGGGATTCAACTTTAAATTTATGACCAGTTATTATACGACATTAGATGGGGACACCTATCATTTTTGTTTTGATCTGGGATATCTGCCCATCAAGAGTGACAGAATACTTATTGTTAATCAGCCTTCACAGATCGAAATTTAGCATAAATTAGTTCAACTTTTATCTCATTTATCCTGCTCAAAAAATAATAATTATTATTTTTACAAGCTATCCTTATA
>NZ_JBFTQI010000050.1:0-13845 GCF_056398925.1 Pedobacter sp. 01T416_2 | reverse complement strand
CTATACAATTGACCAAATTGGAGTACAGTACTTCACCAGAATTAGAAACCTGAGTTCGATTATTAAATCTCACTTTGTGACATTTGAATCAAGTTTTCAGTTAAGGCGGTCGTCACCCTGAATTTATTTCAGGGTCTTTCACGCTAAAAAGATGCTGAAATAAATTCAGCAGGACGATAAAGCTGGATTAGGCGTGTATAAGATATGATTTTCACCTAATAATTATCGAACTCAGGTTAGAACCAAATAGAGATGAACAGAAATAAAGAATTTTCAGAAAAGCACAATACCCGGATTAACTAAACCCGATTGTACGAATGCCGATTCCTTCAATCGGCAGAAGGGAAAGCGGGACAGGAACCAAACCAAAAGAACAGGAACCTGCTTTTCAAATGATTTTTCTTAATATTATGATGACCTGTGCTTTACAAACGGTTAACAGATTCGGTCTGCGAGCCACAGACCATGGAAGCTGGCAACAAAAATCACAAAATTTTATACGCCTATTTCTACACGATATTCTTGCTGTAACTCAAATAAACATTTGGCGCAGAGGCAGCCATCGTACAATTCGGAGATATATTGCACTTCATTAATGCTTAACTGCACTACACTGCACTGGCATTTGGTATAAGAATTTGCCTTGCATTCAATGGCACCATTACATCGCTCGCAAGGAATGATTTCGTGTTTGGCGCTATGTTTTAAGGTATTGTTCATTTGTTCAATGGTCATTAGTTCACTGGTGTATGGTGCTTTAGAAACTAATGAACCAATGGCTAATGAACTACTGAACCAACACAAAAGTATAAACAAAAAATAAGGTTTTGAGCGTTTGCCCAAAACCTTACACTAACATTGCTTAAAACTTGGAATCCCTACTGCAATAACATTACAGTATAATAATAGCCAGTCTGAGAAGAAACTACATTAACATATTTTATTTGTTGAGGCGAAACTTCTGTAAGGATATACTTCACTCCTTTAATCGTAATTTCTGCTTTAGCGATACTATAAGAGCTTGTATCTATTTTACTTTCTGTAGCATCGCACTTTTCAGTACCATTATCAATTTTTATTACACCATCAACACTAAAAGAGTAAACATCATCCTTTTCACAATCTATGGGTAAGATATATATATTAAGTAGTGGATTCGAACCAGGGCTTTTATCCACTGTGGCTCTTTTCCAAGTTCGCTTAGTGAGATAATCTAAAGGGCCCTTCTCTTCTGTTTCATCTTTTTTACAATTCGAGAAAAGCAGAATGGCAGAAATCAAAATCAATGTTACAAATCGTTTCTTATTCATATGGATAATAATAGAAAAATTTTGGCTAAAAATTACAGCCATTAACAATGTGCACCATATCGTAAAAAAGGTTTTGAGCGTTTGCCCAAAACCTTACGATATTATTAGATTCGTCATCCTGAACTTGTTTCAGGATCTGCTTGATAGATGCTGAAACAAATTCAGCATGACGAGTTTACTAGCCTGAGCAGCTGATACAGCCTTCTTCCATTGAACAAACTGGTCCGTCAACGATTTCTTCTGCAACCTGATCTTGTGTCATTTCAGCTGGAATAACCGCTTCAATGGCTTTACCACCTTGGTTCTCTACTGTAAATTTAACGGCTTGAGAAGCTGCTTGTGTACGCAAGTAATACATACCGGTTTTTAAACCTTTCTCCCATGCGTAGAAGTGCATTGAAGTTAATTTTGAAGTATTTGGTGCATTGATAAACAAGTTTAACGATTGCGATTGGCAGATATAAGCACCACGATCGGCAGCCATATCGATGATGTTACGCATTTTAATCTCCCAAACCGTTTTGTACAATTCTTTAATGTAATCTGGAATCGAATCAATTGCCTGAACAGAACCGTTAGCCAATATGATCTGGTTTTTCATATCGTTGTTCCATAAACCTAACGCTACTAAATCTTTCAATAAATGTTTGTTTACCACTACAAACTCTCCACTTAATACACGGCGGGTGTAAATGTTAGAAGTATATGGTTCGAAACATTCGTTGTTACCTAAAATTTGAGAAGTAGATGCTGTTGGCATTGGTGCAACCAATAATGAGTTGTACACACCATCTTTAACTACTTTTTTGCGCAATGCATTCCAGTCCCAACGGCCACTATCTGGTGTAACATTCCATAAATCGAACTGGAATTTACCTTTTGATAATGGAGAACCTTTAAATGTTTGGTAAGGACCATTTTTCACAGCCAAATCGTGCGAAGCGGTCATCGAAGCGAAATAGATCGTCTCGAAAATATCTTTATTTAAACGTTTAGCCTCATCACTTTCGAAAGGTAAACGCAATAAGATAAAGGCATCAGCCAAACCTTGTACACCTAAACCAACGGGACGATGGCGCATGTTTGAGTTTTCGGCTTCTGGTACTGGATAATAGTTATGATCGATGATTTTGTTCAGGTTTAAAGTAGCCTGATAAGTTACATCGTATAATTTTTGGTGATCGAAAGCACCGTTGATTACGAAACGAGGCAATGCCAACGATGCTAAGTTACAAACCGCAACTTCATCTTTAGAGGTGTACTCGATAATTTCGGTACACAAGTTAGAGCTCTTAATGGTACCTAAATTCTGTTGGTTAGATTTGCTGTTCGCTGCATCTTTAAACAACATGTAAGGCGTACCGGTTTCAATTTGCGAATCTAAGATAGCAAACCAAAGTTCTTGTGCTTTAATGGTTTTACGGCCACGACCTTCTACTTCATATTTAGCGTATAATTCTTCGAATTCCTTACCGAAACAATCTGCCAAACCTGGTGCTTCGTGCGGGCAGAATAATGTCCAATCGCCATTATCTTTAACACGTTGCATAAACAAATCGTTAATCCAAAGGGCATAAAACAAATCGCGCGCACGCATTTCTTCTTTACCGTGGTTTTTACGAAGATCTAAGAATTCGAAAACATCTGCATGCCAAGGTTCTAAATAAATAGCAAAGGCACCTTTACGTTTACCTCCACCCTGATCTACGTAACGTGCAGTATCGTTAAATACACGTAACATTGGAATAATACCGTTACTTGTACCGTTTGTACCACCAATATATGATCCTGTTGCACGGATGTTGTGGATACTTAAACCAATGCCACCTGCACTTTGCGAAATTTTAGCTGTTTGTTTTAAAGTATCGTAAATACCTTCGATGCTATCATCCTGCATGGTTAACAAGAAACATGACGACATTTGAGGTTTTGGTGTAGCTGCGTTAAACAAAGTTGGTGTAGCATGTGTAAACCAACGCTCGCTCATTAAGTTATAGGTTTTGATTGCGCTATCGATATCTTCTTTGTGGATACCAACAGAAACACGCATAAACAAATGTTGAGGGCGCTCTACAATCTGACCGTTAACTTTTAAAAGGTAAGATTTTTCCAACGTTTTAAAACCGAAATAATCGAAACCGAAATCGCGGTCGTAAATGATAGAACTATCTAAAATATCTTTGTTTTTTTCTATAATCTCATAAACATCATCAGCGATAAGCGGAGCCGCTTTCTGCGCTTTCGGGTCGAAATATTCGTACAACATTTTCATCGTACCCGAGAATGATTTAGTGGTGTTTTTATGTAGGTTGGAAACCGCAATACGCGATGCCAACAAAGCGTAATCAGGGTGTTTTGTTGTTAACGAGGCAGCAGTTTCTGCAGCAAGGTTATCCAACTCAGATGTTGTTACACCATCGTATAAACCTTCGATAACCTTTTTGGCTACATCGATTGGATCTACCAGATCTGAATTTAAACTATAGCACAACTTTTGAATGCGGGCTGTGATTTTGTCAAATTGCACCGCTTCTTTGCGGCCATCTCTTTTTAGTACGAACATATTTTATGAGATTTAAGTTTTATTATTAAGTCGTGAGTATCAAGTATCAAGACCTAATCATCACTTTGTATTTTTTGTTATTTATTTATTAGTATCGAGTAGCAGGTAACAAGTAGCGAGATTAAAACCTTTTGCCTTCTACTTTAAAAGTCTTCATCTAAAGAAAACGCCTGTTTATTATTATCAGCAGAGGTTAATACACCACTTTTCTGATAATCGCCAACACGTTTCTCGAAGAAGTTGGTTTTACCCTGCAATGAAATCATTTCCATAAAATCGAATGGATTGGTTGCATTGTAGATTTTTTTGTAACCCAGCTCCTGTAACCACCTGTCGGCTACAAATTCGATATACTGACTCATTAATTTTGCATTCATACCAATTAGCGCAACTGGTAATGCATCAGTAATAAATTCCTTTTCAATTTCTACAGCATCACGAATAATGCCATGAACCGCTTCTTCGCTCAATTTATTGCTCAACATGCTGTAAAGTAAACAAGCAAATTCGCAATGTGAACCCTCGTCTCTCGAGATCAGCTCGTTACTGAAAGTTAGTCCCGGCATTAAACCACGTTTCTTTAACCAGAAAATAGAACAGAAACTTCCGCTGAAGAAAATACCTTCAACCGCAGCAAATGCCACTAAACGCTCGGCAAAAGTTCCGTTTTCAATCCAGCGTAAAGCCCATTCTGCTTTTCTTTTCACCGCAGGTACGGTATCAATGGCATGGAACAAACGGTCTTTTTCTTCTGGATCCTTAATATAAGTATCGATTAACAGGGCGTAGGTTTCTGCATGGATATTTTCCATCATAATCTGGAAACCATAAAAACAACGTGCTTCTGGCAATTGAACCTCACTCATGAAGTTTACCGCAAGATTTTCGTTCACAATACCATCACTAGCAGAAAAGAAAGCAAGGATGTGCGAAATGAAATGTCTTTCGCCATCGTTTAAATTGTCCCAGTGTTTCTGGTCGTCAGAAAGATCAATCTCTTCTGCAGTCCAAAAACTAGCTTCGGTCTTTTTATACATTTCCCAGATTGCCGGATACTTAATCGGCAAAAGCACAAATCTATCTTTGTTTTCTTGTAGTAATAATTCCTGTTCCATACGCTGATGTTTTTAATTCTATTTTTTTAACAGAGCCGACAAAGGCACGCATCCATCAATTTTATATGATGATTGTAATGTCTTTTATCAAAACGCTGTTGTGAAAGTGCTAACCCTATTGCCTGACAAACAACTGAGTTTTTAGTTAGGGAAAATTTAAAATTGCAATCAGGTGATGTACGTATAAATTACTAAAAACTAAGCTTTTATATTTGTTTTCAAGCGCAAGAAGTTAAAGAACTTTGTTATAACAAATATATATACGGTGGCCCTTTTTTGTGAACCAAAGTTGTTAACACCCTGCTCAATTGCTGGGGAAAAACGATCAGTCGAATATCATTTTCAAGCGAAAAAAAAGCTAATCGTTTCTTTTCAAGGGCTTAGCAAACCAAAACGAGTGTTAATAACTTAAATTTGAGGGGTATAATCGGCACTAAATAGAGCTAAAAGGAGTATTACTCAACTGTATAACTGAGGCTTACTTTAGCTATGCCTTTACGGAAGATACCGATCTGTTTTGCAGCACGTTCAGACAGATCTATAGCTAATCTTTTAGAGAAAGGACCACGGTCATTTACCTTCACAACTACCGATTTTCCGTTGTCTGGATTGGTTACTGTAACCAGGGTGCCGAATGGCAATGTACGATGGGCAGCTGTTAGCTTTTTTGCCCGGTATTTGGCGCCACTGGTGGTGCGGCGGCCTTCGAATTTTCTGTGATAATAAGTGGCGAGAACTGTTTTTTTGATACTATCCGGTTCATTTGATGAATCGGAATCTTGTGCTTTACCTTGTAAAAACAGGAAACAAAAACTTAATAACAGCAGATACTTCATAGGCTAAATTTTCTTTATCGAGCCTGCAAATATAAGCATTTAGTTTATAATCAATAATTTGTGGAAAAACAGCCTTATTTTATGCATTAAAAAAGGCGTACAACTTATCGCTGTACGCCCCTACCTAACCCTTCTACATCCACCTTATTTTTGATCTGGCACGAAATTCATTGAGATCGAATTTACGCAATGACGGGTGTCTTTATTGGTAAATCCTTCGCCCAAAAATACGTGACCTAAATGTGCGCCACAATTGGCGCAAACAATTTCTGTGCGCGAGCCATCAGCATCAGGAATACGCTTTACAGCGCCTTTAATTTCGTCATCGAAAGCAGGCCAGCCGCAGTGTGCATCGAACTTACTTTCCGAACGGTATAAGGCCGCATTACAACGCTTACAGGTATAAGTTCCTTTATCTGTTGTATGTTCATATTTACCTGTACCAGGGTATTCTGTACCTTTATTTACAATTACTCTTTCTTCTTCGGGTGTTAATGGATTCCAGTTCATTTTCTTTTTTGGTATGATTTGTTCTGTTTCCTTCGATTGTTTTACGGCTTTCTTATCTTGCTTTTGGGCACAAGCAGAAATACCTGTTATTAAAACAACAGCAGAAACCAAAAATAGTTTATTTAACATCGTTTTCATACTTCAATATACGCTATAGATTCTGTTTTGGTTTGCAGGTTTAGCGGTTTGTATTAGTGTTTACCTCACCCTGACAAAGTTGGTGGGTTATTTCCCTTTTCTGCACAGAGGATGTATCATAAATATAGATTGTCATCCTGAGCTGAAATCGTCTTTATGATGCAACCCCAAACAAGGGGTAGTGGTTTTAACCTTAAGCATTAAGATTCCCGCCTGCGCGGGAATAACGCCATAAGAAGAAAGATGGCCGTAACACCCCAACTTTGTGTTCTTTGCGACTTAGTGGTTAAACATAAATTGCATCCTTTGCGGTTAAAAATAGTGCCTAACACAAAAAGCGCCTCGAAATTAATCGAAACGCTTTTCTATAAAGAGATTTTTAAATTTTATTTTGCTAATTCTTCTGCCATTGCAGCACCGATTTCAGCAGGACTTTCTACTACACGGATACCACACTCGCGCATGATTTTCATTTTAGCAGCTGCAGTATCATCAGCACCACCCACAATAGCACCAGCGTGGCCCATTCTACGTCCCGGAGGCGCAGTTTGACCAGCGATGAAACCAACAACAGGTTTAGTACCGTGTTCTTTGATCCAGCGGGCAGCTTCTGCTTCCATTCCACCACCAATTTCACCAATCATGATGATACCGTGAGTTTCAGGATCGTTCATTAATAATTTAACTGCTTCTACAGTAGGTGTTCCAATAATTGGGTCACCACCGATACCGATAGCCGTTGTAATACCTAAACCAGCTTTAACAACCTGATCTACCGCTTCGTAAGTTAAAGTTCCTGATTTAGAAACCACACCTACATGACCTTTTTTGAAGATAAAACCTGGCATGATACCGATTTTAGCTTCATCAGCAGTAATTACACCCGGGCAGTTAGGGCCGATAAGCGTAACATCGCGATCAGCAATATATTCTTTAACCTGAATCATATCCTTAGTTGGGATACCTTCAGTAATACAAACAATAACTTTAATACCGCCTTCGGCAGCTTCCATAATTGCATCAGCAGCAAAAGCTGGTGGCACGAAAATGATAGATACATTTGCACCCGTTTTATCAACGGCATCTTTAACAGTATTAAAAACAGGCTTATCTAAATGCAATTGCCCACCTTTGCCAGGCGTTACACCACCAACTACGTTTGTACCATAGGCCAGCATCTGCTCAGCGTGGTAAGTTCCTTCGTTTCCGGTAAAACCCTGAACGATAACCTTAGAATCTTTATTTACTAAAACGCTCATGTATCAATATTTTTTTTGTGCAAAGCTAATATTATTGAACTGGAATTCAAATCTAAAACCATATTATTTAGTCCGTTTTTTCAGGAAAATGTAAGGAAATGGTTTATGGCACCTGTAGCCCGTCATAGACTTTATTCAGAAGTAAAGTTGAGACTGCCTTTATGGGGTTTAGGCATGAAAGGTAAAAGTTTTTTGGCGCTACATCAGGAGCAAGCCTTTCGATTATAAACCTGACAATAGCGAACACCGAACGTAGAGAGGTAAAGCGGATGGCAGGACTTAAAAGGCCAAGAACTACTGCACATTCGTTTTCAAAGCAAAAACATTAAGGCTTAGGATTAGAAAATGAGCGGTCCAGTTCTTTTGGAGGGCTACACTCCCGCTCTTCGTTCTTTCCCGACGTAAAGTCGGGACCACTGCGATCGGGTTTAGTAACAAAGTGCTGGTGCTTGTGGCAACATCCAGGCAAAACGCYTAAATTTACCTTTTGAGCGGAAAGACTAAAGACCAAAGCGGAAAGTCTAAAAACCCAGACAAAACTTAAGCCAATTATAAAACGTATATGATCAAGAAGCTAATCCCAATCGTAACCATTTTTGTTTCAACCTTTATTTCAGTTAAGGCCAGCGCACAAAGTACCGATACCAGCAAATACATCCTCCAAAACGATATTGAAGTAGCCAAAGAGGAACCTGGTACGCATAACGGCGGGGGTAAAACCATCGGCTTTAACTTTTTTAGTGATGCCAAAAATCTTAAAACAGCATTCCGAAAAAGAACTTTAAAACCGGGTTCCTCTATCGGATACCATTTGCAAAAAGAAGATGAGATTTATTACGTACTCAGCGGAAACGGAACCATGCAGATGAATGGAAAAACTTTTGCGGTTAAACCTGGTGATGCCATTTTAACCCGCCCAGGTAGCTCGCATGGTATTGCCCCAAATGCCGGTAATGATTTGACTATTATGATTGTTTACGAGAAGAAATGATGATATTCGAACCTAAGCCACTTCCCTCCCCCTTCGGAAGGGATAAGGGAAGGATAGCGCTATTTTTCATCCCCCTGCCCCCTTCAAAGGGGGACCTTGAACATTACAACTAGAGAACAGATAACCAAAAATGGAACTGGAAAAACATTATACCAATAGAACGGGCTGGCTAAGGGCTGCTGTACTTGGTACCAACGACGGCATTATTTCTACAGCCAGTTTGGTTATTGGTATTGCCGCAGCGAGCGATACCAGAAGTCCGATTGTATTAGCGGCACTGGCCGGTTTGGTTGCAKGGGCATTATCTATGGCAGCAGGAGAATATGTTTCAGTAAGTTCTCAGTCCGATATTGAAAAAGCAGATCTTGCACGCGAGAAAATAGAACTCGAAACCATGCCCGAATTGGAGCTGAAAGAGCTCGCTAAGATATATGTTATACAAGGGCTTGATGAAGATCTGGCCATGCAGGTAGCCATAAAATTAACCGAGAAAGATGCCTTAGGCACACATGCCAGAGATGAACTGGGTATTAACGAAATTACACAGCCCAAGCCGCTTCAAGCTGCTTTTGCATCTGGCGCCTCCTTTATCAGCGGCGGTATTTTACCTTTTTTAGTTGCTTTTCTTGCCCCAATAAAATCGATGGTGTTTTATCAATATGGTTTTGCTATTGTATTCTTAGCTTTATCGGGCGCAATTGCAGCGAAGGCAGGGGGATCTAGTATGATTAAAGGGATATTACGGATTTGTTTCTGGGGCACGGTTGCCATGGTAGTAACTGCTCTGGCTGGGTATATTTTCGAGGCAAAGACCAGTTAATTAAACCACATAAGGATTCATAATCCACTTATGCAAAAAAGCCGTTCTGATATAAAATCAGGACGGCTTTGCTTTACTTAATCTCTTGTAATTCGTCATTCTGAATTTATTTCAGAATCTTTTAAAAGCTATTCTAATCAAAATAGACCCTGAAATAAATTCAGGGTGACGAACAGACAAAGTATACTATATAAAATTTATCCTAAAGACTTTTAGCTTCAGCTTTAGGACTATCTGCTTTAGGTTTTGGTTCAGTTTTCCAGGCTTTTACCCATTCGGCCTGTGCAGCTTCGTCATGGAAGGTCCATGCTACGAAACGGCTTATTTTTTGCCCCTGGCTCATTTGAACGGTGGTTACCTCAAAAGCATTTGCTTTAACCAATGCACTATAGATACTTTTTAAGTTGGCACTTTTTGATACCAATGAGGTAAACCATAAAACCTGATTTTTGATCTGCTCACTCTGGATAATCATCTGTTCTACAAAAGCACGCTCACCACCCGGGCACCAAAGCTCGGCCTTGTTACCGCCAAAGTTTAATACGTGTTTTACTTCCTTTTCATTTCCGCCCAGGTTACGCCATTTCTGACGGGTACCTTGCTCGGCTTCTTTTAAAGAAKCATGAAACGGTGGGTTACAAACCACGGCATCGAAACGCTCTTTGCCACCAACAATACCTCTAAAAATACCCATTTTTGAAGATTGCTGACGGATTTCTACTGCCCCTTGTAGGGGTTTATTCGCTTCGATAATGCGCTTAGCCGAATCGACCGAAAGTGGATCGATCTCAGAACCTACGAAACTCCAGCCATATTCCTGGTGACCAATGATGGGGTAAATACAGTTTGCACCTACACCAATATCCAATACATTAATATTAGCTCCTTTAGGGTTTTTACCTTTATTGCTTGACCCTAATAGATCGGCAACATAGTGAATATAATCGGCCCGGCCCGGAATAGGCGGACAAAGAAAATCCTGAGGAATGTCCCACTGTGAAATGTTATAAAAATATTTCAACAATGCCCTATTAAGTGCTTTAACGGCGCTTTGATCTGCAAAATCGATAGAATCATCATTGTGTTCGTTTTTAAAAACGAAACGCTTTAATTCTTTTGAGGTTGCAATAAGTTGTTTGAAATTGTAACGCGAACGGTGTTTGTTGCGTGGGTGTAACTCGCTTTTTTCCTTGCGGTTATTTTGTTCTTCTTGAGCCAATGTGCTGTGGATTAATTAAACAAGCTGTGTGCATGTTTCTAGCACAAAGGTACATAAAAAGGTTGAAGGTGTGAAGGCTGAGGGTAGAAGGGGTTTCGGAGCGTTCGTCATGCTGAATTTATTTTACAAGTAGAGACAGTATTTTCAACTGCCTTGTAGCTACTCCGTGGTCAGCATCTTTCCTGCTATTAAGACCCTGATCCCGATGAATCGGGACAGGGTGATGCTTCGAGAGGATAGCTCTAAACTACACCTCCTCTGCTTTTTCTATCATTGCAGGCTGAATAGCTTTCTGATACTTTGCTTCATCAAACTGGTTTTCACTTTTAGCAATTACGATGGTGGCCACGCCGTTTCCGATTACATTGGTTATAGCCCTTGCTTCGCTCATAAAACGGTCTACACCAATTAATATGGAGATATGTTCTATCGGCATAATTTTCAAAGCGGTTAAGGTTGATACCAAAACGATAAAACCACTCCCTGTTACCCCAGCTGCACCTTTAGAAGTAACCATGAGCACACCTAAAACTGTAATCTGCTGACCTAAGGATAAATCGACATGAAAAACCTGACAAAGAAATATAACGGCCATGGCCAGGTAAATTGCAGTTCCATCAAGATTAAAAGAATAGCCGGTAGGGATAACCAAACCAACAACCGATTTATCGCACCCAATAGCTTCCATTTTCTGCATCATGCTTGGCAGTGCCGATTCGGAAGAAGAAGTACCCAGTACAATTAAAATTTCCTGTCGGATATACTTCAGGTAGGCCCACAAGCTAAAATTATAGTAGCGGCAAATTCCGTTTAAAACAATAAAAATGAACAGGATGCAGGTTAAATAAACTGAGCCCATCAGTTTGGCCATGCCCACTAAACTTTCCAAACCATGGGTACCGATGCTAAAAGCCATCCCGCCGAAAGCACCAATTGGCGCTAAACGCATTATCACCTTCATAATTTTGAAGAGCACTTTCGATATTTTATCGAAGGCATTTAATACGCTTGTTCCCTCTCCACCTAATTTATTTAAACCATAACCAAAAAGAATGGCAAACAGCAAAATCTGTAAAATGTTTCCCTCAGCAAAAGCGGCAATCACATTATGCGGGATAATATGCAGAAAAAACTCTGCCCAGTTCATATCTTTAGCTTGCTCGGCATAACCAACAATTTTTGTAGCATCGCTAGCCTTAGTTATCATTCCGGCACCTGGCTTTAAAACATTGGCTACCACTAAACCAATTGCAATAGCTACCGTACTTACAATTTCGAAATATAACAATGCTTTACCACCTACCCTGCCTACTTTTTTCATATCGCCCATGTGTGCGATTCCTAAAACAATAGTAAAGAATATAATTGGTGCAATTAACATGCTAATCAGGTTGATAAAACCCTGACTGATCAATTTAGCTGTAGGTGCAAAACCGGGGAAGAAAATCCCAACATTAATTCCTATTATGATGGCAAGGATAACCTGAAAGGTTAAATTGGAGAATACTTTTTTTACAAATTCTATAAATGTCATCTTTATTTTTTTAGGTGTTTTGGTTTGCTATTGAATAATGAACAGACCGTAAGCTTAAAATAATTTTATTTATAAATACTGACCTCAATTTTCCCGTCGGCAGTAATTGCACCTCTATACATTCCCTCGGTATTAAAGGGCATAGTCATATTTCCTTTTTTATCTAAAGCAATTAAACCACCGTTGCCACCCATTTTACCTACTTTATCTAACGCAATTTTCGATGCCTCTGCAACAGATAAGCCCTTATATTCCATTAAATCGGAAATGGTTTTTGCCACCACATTACGGATATAAAACTCGCCCCAACCAGTACAGGAAATACCTGCTGTTTCATTATTGCAGTAGGTACCTGCCCCTATAATTGGTGCATCGCCCACACGTCCGTATTTTTTGTTCGTCATACCACCGGTTGAAGTTCCCGCTGCCAGGTTTCCAGCCTTATCTAAAGCTACACAACCCACCGTACCAAATTTGTAATCGTGGTTTTTAATTCCAAATAATTCCGATTTTTTAGTTCCATGATCTAAAACCGCTTTGGTAGAATCTTCTTTAATGGCCTGTTGTAAGCCATCCCAACGTTCCTTAGTCCAGAAATATTTAGGATCAACGATTTCCAATCCAGCTTCTTTTGCAAACTGATCGGCACCTGCGCCAACCATCATTACATGCTCCGATTTTTCCATCACGGCTCTGGCAGCAGAAATTGGATTTTTTATGGTAGTTACCCCCGCAACGGATCCCGCCATTAAGGTTTTTCCATCCATTATTGCGGCGTCGAGCTCATTTCTGCCATCATGTGTAAAAACAGCACCTTTGCCAGCATTAAAATGTGGATCGTTTTCTAAAACGTGAATGGTTGCTTCAACAGCATCGAGGCTCGATTTACCTGCTTTAATTTCTGCATAACCTGCATTTAATGCTTGTGTTAAGGCAGCGATATAGGCAGCCTCTTTTTCGGGACTCATGTTCTTTTTGAGAATGGTGCCGGCACCACCGTGAATCACCATTACATATTTTTTCTGTTGTGCAGAAACCTGCAAGGCTAAAGCCGAAAACAAGAACAAGGCAAGTAATTTTAACCGTTTCATCTTCCTATTGGGTTTAAGAAGCCGTTAAATTAAGAAAATCCTTGAGAATAAATGCGTTTAAACTTTAGCTATCCCTTTGGATGAGAACTGCAGATCGTAAAGCTTTTTATAGTAGCCATTTAATCTTAACAGCTGCTGATGTGTGCCTTTTTCTTTAATCTCACCCTTATCGAGCACAATAATCTGATCGGCCTTTTGAATGGTGGATAAACGGTGGGCAATTACAATCGAAGTTCTACCGTCCATTAAGTTATCAATGGCTTTCTGGATCAATAATTCTGTTTCGGTGTCAACTGATGAAGTGGCCTCATCTAAAACCAAAATAGCCGGATTATGCACGAGGGCACGGATAAACGAAATCAACTGGGCCTGACCAGCTGAGAGTGTAGCACCTCTTTCCATCACATTATATTGATAGCCACCCGGTAAACGTTCGATAAAATCGTGCGCACCAACTTT
>NZ_JBFTQI010000049.1:0-13948 GCF_056398925.1 Pedobacter sp. 01T416_2 | reverse complement strand
CTGTAAATTTTAATTCTACACAAAGCTGTTACAGGACTTATTTTAATCAAACCTCGCAGGTTTTTAAAACCTGCGAGGTTTGATCGTATAATTTTCTTTCCAAGAACCACCGACTTTGTTAAATAAACCTGATAAAACGGAAAGCCCGGAGCGAAGCATGAGCCAGGACTTGGAGGGATAGCAGGACTGACGCTAAACTGGAATTCTGTCTTGGCTTTTCTAAATAATATTGACCACTTGAGGACACTTAAGTATTTTTTAGCACAAAAAAGGAGTAGCATTAACACCACTCCTTTTAACCAAATATAAGAGAAAAGATTTTTTTGTTAAACGATCTTAGAAAGCATAACGGATTGTTGCACCATAAGTTCTTGGATCGCCAAGTACGCCTGCATATAAGCCTGAGTTACCAGCCGCAGCCTGCAATTGTTCATAATAGTTTTTGTTTGCGATATTTCTGCTCCAAACAAACAAAGAGAACTTATCTGATTTAAATCCTAACCTTGCATTAAATAAAGCATAACCTTTAACATTTAAAATGCTTGACGGTGTAGGGTTTGACGAATATTCTGAACGGTAACTCGCATCGCCGGCGATAAAATATCTACCAGCCCTGGTTGCTAAATTACCGGGGGTACTAAATTCAGAGCCTCCAGAAATGTTCCATTTAGAAATACCTGGCAATCTGCCTCCCGAAGCATCTTTGAATGCAACTTGGGTAGCTACACCGTTTACCAATTCGGTATGGCCGGTTTCTTCTAAAGGTAGTGGTGCATTGGTGAATTTCACATATTTACCATCAAGGTAAGCTACCGCAGCATTTAAAGTTAAGAACCTTTCCAATTGATAAGTTCCATCAATTTCCAAACCTTTTACTTTAACTTTCTCTGCGTTTGCGAGATACCCCCTATTTACCCCCAACTGTGGAGATTGAACATTGGTTTGGTAATCTTTAATATCGGTATTAAAAGCGGTAATATTTAATATGGCACCTTTAACCGGTTTTGTTTTTAAACCTAATTCGTAATGTTGAACATATTCTGGCTTTACAACAGCAACCGACAAGTCTGCTTGTCCGGTTGAGGTAGTTGGCAAGCCACCTACGTTAACACCAACAGGTTTATAAGCAGTAGAGAAAGTTCCATAAACGTTTAACTTCGTGTTAGGGCGGTATGAAACCGTTAAGTTACCCGATAGGTTATTGTTATCTACTTTGGTAGTAAACTGCTGATTACTATACACAGCGGCTTTTAGTGCAAGTAAAGCGGCATCTGTAGTCTGCAATCCGCCATAAGTTACCCTGTCGTAGTCCACATCTTTTTTATCGTAGGTGTATCTCAAGCCAGGTAATACGTGAAAATGCTCTAAAAATTCCCAGTCAACCTGAGCAAAAATAGCTGCACTTAAGGATTTGATGGTCGAATTGGTTTTAATCCCAAAGCCATCTAATAAACCAGGGGTTGAATATAATGCCTGACTACCCGTATTGCTTGTTTGCACAAATCTCCATTGATCTTTACCTACTTCTTCTGTTTGGGCCAAACCTTTTAAGTTCTGAGCAAGGGCAAACACCCCAATTACACCACTTAATTTATCGGTGATATTACCGGCATATCTAATTTCCTGTGAATATTGATCATGGCGGGAGTTACCTTGAGATTTGGTCAAYGCMGACARTTCAGAGAAATCYCTGTCGTTTGTAGGATCCCAGTTCCAGAATCTCCATGCTGTGGTAGATGTTAATGTTCCGCCACCAATTTTATAATCTACATTTAAAGATATACCACCGATTGACTGATTATGTCTCCAGGGGGTATTGGTATTTATTTCTCTTGAAAAAGGATCAATTTTAGGTTGCTGATAGCCTAAATCGGAAACAATTTTAGCGTATTGGCGATAAGCGCTTCTTTCTGTTGTGGTAACGCCAGCAATTACCAAAGGATAACCTGCAGGGTGCTGAACACTAACATCGCCACTTAATAGTATCTGTAACCTATCTGAAGGGGTAAAATACAACTGGCCTTTAAAACCAAGGTTATTTTGTCCGCTATATTTACGTTCTTCTCTGGTATTCCATATTGTACCATCGCGTTGGGTACCGGAGATTGATATTTTCGCAGCAAGATTTTTTGCTACTCCTCCCGAAACTGATGTTTTTGCCTGGATAAAGTTATAGTTTCCAACGCTTAGTTCTACTTTGGCACTTGGTGTTTGGGTTGGTTTTGTAGTGGTGATGTTAAACGCACCTGCAGTAGTATTTTTCCCAAATAACGTACCTTGAGGACCACGGATTACTTCTATTTGTTCGATATCTAGGAAATCGGTCGAGGTAGCAGCCGGACGCGCATGGTAAACACCATCTACGTAAAAACCTACCCCCGGATCGATACCATCGTTAGTTAAACCGAATGTTGAACCCAGACCTCTAATATTAAGTGTTGTATTTCTGGCATTCGATGCATACAATTGTACAGATGGCACTAACTCTTTTAAACGGTTAACGTTAAAAGCACCTGCATTTTCTGCTGCCTGGCCACCGATTACAGTAATTGGAATAGGCACGTCCTGTAAAACCTCCGAACGTCTTCTCGACGTTACAACGATTTCATCCAATAATGCATTTTCTACCAGAACCAATTCTATTGGTGTTTCCTGAAGTTTTAAAATCTGAAAATCCTGAGGTTTATAGCCAACTGAGCTCACTTGAAGGTAAAATGGAGTCTCTTGTTTTACATTTATGCTGAAAACACCATTATCATCTGCCACTACGGCTTGGTTTGTTCCTCTTACCTTTACAGTAGTGTGTGGTATTGTACTGCCATTTGTTGTTTTAATTACGCCGGTTACTGGGCTTTGGGCAAAGACAAAACTTGCCGAAAGTAAAAATGAAAAGAGAATTAGTAAACTTTTGTTCATGATTAGTTATATAGTTTGTTTAAATGTTGTTGATTAATGACTCGTTCGAAAGTATGCGATTACCGTTTTAGAATGGCTACAACAACAATACGAGCGTGTTTTTTGATTTGTTTTCATAATTATTATATAAATCCTATAGATTTAGTCGACAAATATATTAAAAAATTTTATCTGCCAAATTTTATTTTGTGATTTTTCTGTTTATTATCAATTCTTCAGACCTTATAGGTTTTAAAAACCTATAAGGTCTGAAAAACAAAACGGGGCTATCGTAAACGATGCCCCGCTGAATTCTATAAAAATATTGACTAATAAGATTCCTTCGTTCCTCGCAATGACGATTATTGGAAAGGAAATACCTTATCTGGTGTAATTTGGTGCTTCTTTAGTAATCGTAATATCGTGTGGATGGCTTTCGCGCATACCTGCCGCAGTAATCTGCACAAATTGTGCTTCTTGTAATGCCTCGATATTTGCGGCACCGCAATAGCCCATACTTGCACGTAAACCACCAATGTACTGATACATTACTTCTGCTAAGGTACCTTTAAATGGTACACGGCCTACAATACCTTCTGGAACTAGCTTTTTAATATCATCTTCTACATCCTGGAAATAGCGATCTTTAGAACCCTGCTCCATTGCTTCAATTGAGCCCATTCCACGGTAAGATTTAAATTTACGTCCTTCGTAGATAATGGTTTCGCCTGGTGATTCTTCAACTCCTGCAAATAGCGAACCTGCCATTACGGTGCTTGCTCCTGAAGCAATTGCTTTGGCAATATCACCTGTGTGTTTAATACCACCATCGGCAATAACAGGAACACCTGTGCCTTTTAAAGCTTTGGCACATTCGTAAACCGCATATAATTGAGGAACACCAACGCCAGCAATAATTCTTGTTGTACAGATAGAACCAGGACCAATACCAACCTTAACGGCATCAGCACCAGCATCGGCTAAGAATTTTGCAGCAGCACCGGTAGCAATATTTCCAACGATAACCTGCAGATCAGGATATTTAGCTTTAACTTCTTTTAATTTATCAACTACTCCTTTAGAGTGACCATGAGCAGTATCAATAGTAATTACATCAACACCGGCATGAACCAAGGCATCAACACGTTGTATAGTATCAGCTGTTACACCAACTGCGGCACCCACTCGTAAACGGCCGCGTTCATCTTTACAAGCGGCAGGATAATTTTTAACCTTCGAAATATCTTTAAAAGTAATTAAACCGCTTAAGTAACCGTCTTTGCTCACTACAGGAAGTTTCTCGATTTTATGGTTCTGAAGAATTTCCTCTGCCTGAACTAAAGTAGTACCTTCTGGTGCAATGATTAAATTTTCTTTAGTCATTACCTCAGAAATCGGTCTTTTCATATCCTTTTGGAAACGTAAATCCCTATTTGTAATAATACCCACCAATTTATTGTCGCTGCTTACAACAGGAATACCACCAATTTTATGCTCTTTCATAATCTTAAAAGCATCGGCTACAACAGCTGTTTCCAATAAGGTAACCGGATCCTGGATCATACCGCTTTCAGAACGTTTAACCTTACGTACTTCTTCGGCTTGTCTTTCTATGGTCATGTTTTTGTGTAACATACCAATACCTCCATTTTGCGCGATGGCAATGGCTAGTTCGGCTTCTGTTACAGTATCCATCGCTGCAGAAATCAATGGAACATTAAGTTTAATTTTTTTTGTTAAAAAAGTGGCTGTATTTACTTCACGGGGCAGAATTTCGGAATATGCAGGTACTAGAAGTACGTCGTCATACGTTAAACCTGTGGCAATAAACTTTGTGGAATCGAGTTGCATAGCAAATAAATTAGGATTTATTATTTGCCAGGCAAAGATACGAAAATTGAGGGAATATAAAAGTATAATGATAAAAATCCTTAAATATTGAGCTTGTCTGACAATCGCTATCATCACAAAGCAAAAACTAAGCTTTAATAAGTATTTGGTAACAATGACCTAGCTATTAAGCGAAATTATTTGAATAAAATTTTAGTTTTATATAATTTCAATAAACCAAATATAATTAGATGATAGATTTTCTTGAAGGCGTAAAGGAATGGCTTGTTGGATTTTTCGGCTTACCAGCACTGTTAAAACTACTGCAAACCAATGACTATAGCCAGTTTATGAGCTGGAATGGCATTAGTGCGCTCATGGGGCCTTTGATTCCCTTTTTATTGGTTTTTGAAATCATCAGGATGACATTTTACCGCCGTTTTAAAGTGGTTGATTACCGGATTTCTTTCTTTTCACTGGTGATTAATTCTTTTATTGGCCGCATTATTTCTATCGGCATGGTGTCTATCTGTATCGGTTTATTTGGCAAATACGCCATTTTTAAAACAGAAATTACCTGGTACTGGCTGATATATGGGTACGTGATCTGGGAATTCGGGCATTTTATTTATCATTTTTTAGCGCATAAAGTAAGGCTTTTCTGGTGTTTGCACTCCACCCATCACGCACCTGAAACCATGAACTTATCGGTAAATTTTGCACATTTTTTTCTTGAAGCACCTTACGCCGACCTGATTAGAACAACAACATGTATTCTTTTGGGTGTTAGCCCTGCCCTGCTTTTCTTAATTATGTTTATCGATGGTTTTTGGGGGTCTTTTATCCACATTGGAGAAAATATTTCTAAAGATGGCCGTTTTGGATTTTTAAATAAAATCATCCTTACGCCTTCTCATCATCGTGTACACCATGCAAAGAATGCATTGTATATGGATACCAATTTCTGCAACCTGCTACCCATCTGGGACCATGTTTTTAAAACCTACCAGGAAGAAGACAAAACAATAAAAATTGAATATGGTATTACCCGGGAAATGAAAAAACACAGCTTTTTAGATGCTTATTTTGGCGAAATTGTTCTCCTGGCCAAAGATGTTTGGCGTGCACCAGGTATTAAAAACAAGTTTCTGTACATCTTTATGCCTCCCGGATGGAGCCATACTAAAGACCATAAAACGGCAAAACTTGTCCGGAATGAATACTTAAAAACATATAAACAGGAAATTGCTGGTTAAGCTCCAATTATTTAAGAATAATTCGAAGAATGTTTTTATTATTGCAGTAACCAAAAAACTAATTTTATAAATGCAGAAAAATGCTCTCAAATTTCTGACTTTAATGCTATGCATTGGAGTTAGCACCGCCTATGCCCAAACCACTCAACCCATAAAAAGAGAATTTAAGTTTGGTAAAATTGCACCAACAGAATTCGAAGTGAAAGCCTCTGGCCAGGATTCTTCTGCCTCAGCGATTAAACTGTTTGATGTTGGCGACTGTTATTTCGAATATAATCCTAATGGAGGGTTTATTTATGTGTTTGAACGACACATTCGTTACAAAATCTTAAACAAAAATGGTTATGACCTGGCTAATTATAAAGTAGAACTGTATAAAAGCAGTAATTCTGTTAAAGAAGACCTCAATTTTATGGACGCCGCAACTTACAATATGGTTGATGGCAAAATGGTTACCAGTAAACTGAACAAGGATGCCAAGTTTACCGAGGAGTTTAACAAAAACTATGTAATCAAAAAATTTGCGTTACCCAATGTTAAAGAGGGCTCTATTATCGAATTTAAGTACAAAATCAAATCAGATTTTATTTTCACACTCCGGGGCTGGAAATTCCAATCAAATATTCCAACACTTTGGTCAGAGTACAATGTAAAGATACCTGAATACCTAACTTATAAGAACAACCTAAGTGGATATTATCAGGTCGATCATCCGCTCCACCAAAATGTAAATGCGAGCTACGTATCAGGCTTAACTTCTACTGCTGTTTACGATAAATACTGTGCGATGAATGTACCTGCCCTGAAAGAGGAGCCCTATGTAACCACAATGGATGATTATACGCCCAAAATAGAATTTGAGCTCAGGGCAACCCAATTCCCAGGCGAAATGTATAAAGACTTTAATGGCTCATGGCCAAAAATCATTAATGGGCTGGCCCTAGATGAAAATTTTGGAGGCTTTATTAATAAAAGCAGTTTTGCTAAATCTGCACTCCCAGGCATTCTGAAAGGAGAAAAGGATACTTTGGCTGCAGTAAAACTTATTGTCAACTATGTTAAAAACAACTTAAAATGGAACAAAGAATACTCGAAGTATGCTAACGAAACCAATCCAAAAAGCATTTTCGAAAAGAAAACAGGCTCATCTGCTGATATTAACCTTGCCTTATTAAGCTTATTAAAGGAAGCAAAAATTGATGCCTACCCTGTTCTGATCAGCACAAGAGAAAATGGTGAACATCCCGGATATCCGGTAGTATCGGCATTCAATAACGTAATTGGTGTTACGCAGAWTGGAAATGCTTTATATTTTCTTGATGCCACAGACAAAGATCTCCCTGCTGGCATGATAGATTCAGACAATCTGAGTCACCAGGGCTTTTACATGGATTTAAAAAACTTTAATGGAAAATGGCTTTCTACTGAACCAAGCGTATCGACCGAAAAGATTTTTGTTTATAACATGACGCTTGATAAAGACCATAAGTTAACGGGAAAAATTAATCAATATTCAAAAGGTTACAGCGCATTAAACCTTCGCAATAGATACAGAAAAACCAATAACGAAACCGAATTTGTTAAAAACTTTAAAAAAGACAAAACGGGTCTTGAAGTTTCTAATTATAAAATAGATAACCTCGACAATCTTGAGGAGCTATTGACAGAAAGCATGGATGTTGTAATTGAAGACAATGTAGAAGAAGCAGGCAATCTGGTATATTTCACTCCTCTGCTTTTCGAAAGAACCAAAGAAAATTTATTCAAACTGGAACAACGAAAATTCCCAGTCGATTTTGCCTATCCATTTAAAGAAAGTTACCGGATTACCATCAACTTCCCTGAAGATTACGAGGTGGATAAGCTGCCAAAAGGAGGAATTTACAAACTTCCGGAAGAGAATGGGACATTTACGATCAATTACGTTGCAGAGGGTAAAACCTTAATGGTAAAAAGTATAATAAGCGTAAATAAATCGCTTTATACACCGGAAGAATATTTTGATTTAAAAGAGTTATTTAAAGCTGTTGTAGAAAAACAGGCCGAACAAATTGTATTTAAAAAGAAAGTATAATGAAATACTATTTAAGTTTGGCGCTTGCGCTTGTAAGCATTAACACTGCGTTGGCACAGGTAGATTACGATGCAGCGAAGATCCCCGAAAACCTAAAAAAGGACGCTGTTGTGGTAATTAGAAACGAAGAATCTTTTTTTGATGTTAAGGGTTTAGGTGAGGCAAAAATGGATTATAAAGTGGCAATGACCATTTTGAACAAAGCCGGCGAAGAATATAGTGAGATGGCTAAAGTTTACGATAAATTTAGCAGCATATACAATATTAGGGCTACCCTTTACGATGCAGCAGGAAAAAAAGTAAAAGACTATAAAAGTTCGGATATTAAAGATCAAAGCCTGATTTCGGATTTTTCGATCTTCGAAGAGAATAGACTTAAGCGCTTAAAATTTGTAAGTATAACCTATCCGTACACCATAGAGTACAGTTATAGCCAGGACTATAATGGACTGCTTTATTTCCCTTCATGGTACGACTTAAAAGGTTTTGGCGCATCGGTAGAAAAATCGGCATACACAATTCAAAAGGCAAAAAACTACAAAATGCGGTACATTACGAGTTCGAATTTACAAACCGACTCGGTAATTAATGGAGAAAAAGTACAGTATAAATGGAAAAGTGCCAATGTTGCAGCAGTTGCTGAAGAGCCTTTAAGTACCGGCATTGATAACATTTCTGCCTGGGTTAAAGCCTCCCCCAATCAGTTTGAATACGATGGTTCAACAGGAAATTTTGATAACTGGAAAAATTTCGGATCATGGTTGTATACTTTAAATCAAGGTGGTAATAAACTTCCTGAAGCAACAAAACTAATGGTGCAGAATTTAATCAAGGATGCCAAAACACCAAAAGAAAAAATCCGGATTTTGTATAACCATTTGCAGCAAAACACCCGTTATGTAAGTGTTCAGTTAGGAATAGGAGGCTTTAGACCTATTTTAGCTGAAAAAGTTGCCCAGGTAAATTATGGAGATTGCAAAGCATTATCCAATTACATGAAAGCACTGCTTAACGAGGCTGGAATTTCTTCAAACTTAATTGTTATCGGAAACGATATGCCCAGTTTAAACCCAACTTATTCTAGTGTGGGGCAGGCAAATCACATGATTTTGTGTGTTCCATTAGCAAAAGATACTACCTTTTTAGAATGCACCAGCCAATATGAACCAATGGGATTTATCGGCTATAGCAATTCTGACCGGAATGTATTAATGGTTACCGAAGATGGAGGAAAAATAGTGCATACTCCTGTTTACAATGCCAAAGAAAATTATCAGATCAGAAAAACCAAAATTACCTTGGCAGAAGATGGTACAGCCAGCTCCGAAATAAAATCTACTTATGGCAACGCGCAATTTGAAGAAAATTTTTCGATGACTTTAATGGAACCTGTTGATCTCCGGAAAAAAATAATTGAAGATAGTTCCATTCCAGTTGCAGAATTGATCAGTTATAAATATGTACAGGCTGATAAGACTATGCCTGTGCTTACAGAAGAAATAAATTTTAAAACCAATCCAATATTAACTAAGGGTGGAGACAAATTATTCCTGGTAGTGAATCAGATTAACCGACGGGAAAGCGTTCCGCTTAAAGTAGAGGGTAGAAAAACATACTTTTCTGTTCCGTTCAGTTATAATGACGATGATGAAATCAGTTATATCTTACCAAAAGGATATAATGTAGAATTTATTCCGAAAGATATTGCGATCAACTCAGAATTTGGATCATATACCGCGAAATTCAGCGTAAAAGACAATATGATTGTTTATAGCCGTACGCAAACCATGAACAATAAAAAGTATCCACCAGAAAAATATGGTGAGTATGTGGATTTTTATAAAAAGATTTACCAGGCTGATAAACAAAAAGCTGTTTTAGCAAAAACTTTATAAATTAGCATATGATTACTGAAAACCAATATTTTGATGGCAACGTTAAATCGTTAGGCTATGAAACCGCTGAAGGAAAATCGACTGTCGGCGTTATAAATCCGGGAGAATATACTTTTGGAACAGCTCAGAAAGAAATTATGCATGTTATAGAGGGTGAACTAACAGCGCTTTTACCAGGTACCATAGATTGGCAAAGCATTAAAGCTGGTAGTAATTTTGAAGTGCCCGCAAACTCCTCTTTTAAAGTAAAAGCCAGCGTTCAAACGACATATTTATGCCAGTATAGGTAGTAAAAAGAGGTCATATCATTATTGTAGAATTGTCATCCTGAGCCTGTCGAAGGATCCCAAATATGTTTAGGCGTTTCGACAGGCTCAACGTGACAGATTCTGACATAGACTCTTTTAATTGATCTAACAAAATTTATTTCTTCCCGATTACTACCTCGGTAAAACTCTCAGTAGTAAGGTATTTATTTGCTAAGGCCAATAATTCTTCGGCAGTAATAGTTTTAACCTTCTCTATATATTTGGTATAGTAATCGTAGCCCAATCCTGCGAAATAAATGTTCTTGAATTTATCGGCGTGTGAGAATACATTTTCCAAACTGCCCAACATCGAACCCAACATGTAGTTCCGAACAAGATCCAGCTCTTCTTCCCCTACCAGTTCATTTTTCAATAACTCTATTTCTTTGTAAATCTCAGCTAATGCAGCCGAACAAACATCGGCACCAACTTCAGTAGCAATAAAAAGATAACCGGCCTGTTGTAGCGAAGAAATCCCAGAACCAATACCGTAAGTATAGCCTTTATCTTCACGGATGTTATTCATTAAACGTGAGCCAAAGTATCCACCTAAAACGGTATTTAAAATCTGAAGACCAGGAAAATCTTCATGTTTACGGTTAATGGCCAACTGACCAATTCTGATCGCAGACTGTAAAGCTTCTGGCTTTTCCGTATAAACAAATTGTTTTTTTGTTGGAGTAAAATTGAAACTGTTCTTTACCGCATTACTTTTTTCYCAACCTTGTCCAAAAGTATCGTTCAGCAGGTTAAAGCTAACATCGTCAAACTTACCTGAAACAATAATAGTACAATTATTTGGTGCGTATGCGGCCTTAAAGTAATCAACCAGATCTTCGCGCTTCAATGCATCGTAATGCTCTGCTTTTATGTTTACCCCATAAGCTGTATCACCAAATAAAGCCTGTGCAAATTCTTTTCTCGAAAGAACATCGTTTTTCTTCAGGTTTACCTGTAGCTTTTGCTTTTGGTTTTGAATGTAAATATCAAGTTCATGCTGTGGAAACTGGCTTTCTGATAAAATATCCTTCACAATCGGCAGTACCGAGCGTAAATGTTTATTTAAAGTGTATAGTGTAACCGAAGATTGATCCTGAACATATTCTGTTTGAAAAAATGCACCATAAAAATCAATTTGTTCGGCTATTTCTTTCGCCGATAATTTATTTGTTCCATTATTGATCAATGCGCTTACCACAATGGCCTGTAACGGTTTTTCGAGCTTCCAGTTTACGTTTTCGAAAATAAATTCGATACGTACCAGATCCTGTTCTCCGGAATAGATTGTAAAAACGGGCACACCGTTATCCAATGCTTTTTTTTCTGGATGGATAAAATTTATTGTCGATACCTGCTTAAAATCAGGCGCCTGTTGTCTGTTAAGCATTTTCTTCAGTTAAATAATATAAAGTTGATGATGAATTTGGTTGGAAAGTTTCGTTAGAGATCCGTTTAATATCTTCTGCTTTAACCTTTAAAAATTCTTCAGTTTCCTGGTTTAGTAAAGCGGCATCACCTAAAAGCTCATAGTAAGCCAGGTTCATTGCTTTATCCAATAAACTCATTTCAGAAAAAACAAGTACAGATTCTACTTTGTTCTTTACTTTTGTTAATTCAGCATCAGAAACCAGTTCGGCTTTTAATTTATCCAGTTCAGCCCAGATTGCTTTTTCTGCAGTTTCGGTTGTTACTCCTCCCACCAGTTTACCTTCAACTATAAACAAACCCGGATCTAAACTACTCGAAATGTAGGCATTGATATCGCTAAAAAGTTTCTGCTCTTTCAACAAACTATTGTACAAGCGCGAAGACTGCCCACGTGATAAAATATCAGATAATAAATCAAAGGCATAGTAATCCTGATTTAAGCGCCCTGGCATTTTAAAAGCCATATAAAGCGCATTTAAAGGCACATTTGCCTTCACGGTTTCTTGTCTCGCTTCTGTTTGCGGCTCTTCCTGAACTAAATCACGGTTGTACTTCTCTCCCGCAGGGATCGGTTCGAACCATTTTTCAGCCAGTTTTTTTACATCTTCAGTTTTCACATTTCCACCAACAACCAAAATTGCATTTTGAGGTGTATAGTGTTTTTTGAAAAACGCCTTTACATCGTCCATAGTGGCGTTTTCGATATGCGAGAGCTCTTTTCCGATAGTTGCCCAGCGGTAAGAGTGCTTTTTATAAGCCAGCGGACGCAACTTTAACCAAACATCGCCATATGGCTGGTTAAGATAACGTTGCTTAAACTCCTCACTCACCACATTTCTTTGCGTATCTAAACTCTTTTCAGAAAAAGCCAGGCTCAGCATACGGTCGCTTTCCAGCCAAAATGCCGTTTCTATGTTTTCTGCAGGCAGCGTGATGTAGTAATTGGTAATATCATTGCTCGTAAAAGCGTTGTTCTCACCACCTACACGCTGCAAAGGCTCATCATAATTTGGAATATTTACCGATCCACCGAACATTAAATGCTCAAATAAATGCGCAAAACCGGTTTTTTCAGGATCCTCGTCACGGGCACCAACATCATATAAAATATTTAAAACTGCCATTGGCGTTGTCGCATCTTCATGCACCAAAACTTTTAAACCATTGGCAAGTGTAAAACGATTAAAATCTACCATATTAATTTTTAGAACCGTAAAGATATAATAAATGATTTCACTGATGAGGAAGATTTAATAGATTTTGGTGGATTAACTGTGTTTGTTATTTTTTTGACAAACCTTAAACCTTAGCCCCTCAACCTTCCCTCCCTTTTCCTTATCTTTGTGGTATGAATACAGCCGATTTACTGCAACGGGCATTACATTTCGATTTTTTGAGCCTTGAAGAAGGAGTACATTTATATCATCATGCCGATACCGCATCGTTGATGTTTGTAGCGAATGAATTAAGAAAAATTCAGRTACCCAGTGGCAAAGTAACCTGGCAGATCGACCGTAATGTAAATACGACCAACGTTTGTATTRCCAACTGTAAATTCTGTAATTTCTTCCGCAGGCCTGGCCATGATGAAAGTTATATTACTGATATCGAAACCTATAAGGTAAAAATTGAAGAAACTTTCCGTTTAGGTGGAGATCAGTTATTATTACAGGGCGGTCACCACCCGGATTTAGGTTTAGCCTTTTATGCGGATCTTTTCAAAAAACTAAAAGAATTATATCCTGATTTAAAATTACATGCTTTGGGCCCGCCGGAAATTGCACACGTGGCAAAGCTGGAAGGRATGACGCATACAGAAGTGTTAAAAGCGTTAAAAGAAGCAGGAATGGATTCGCTTCCTGGTGCAGGTGCCGAAATTTTAAATGACCGCGTAAGGCGTTTAATTTCAAAAGGAAAATGTGGTGGACAGGAATGGCTTGATGTAATGCGTGCATGCCATCAATTAGATATTACCACATCAGCGACAATGATGTTTGGACACGTAGAAACCATTGAAGAGCGTTTTGAACATTTGGTATGGATCCGTCAGGTACAGAGCGAAAAACCTGCTGATGCAAACGGATTCCTGGCTTTTATTCCATGGCCTTTCCAGGATGACGGAACTTTATTAAAAAGACTCCGCGGCATCAGCAACAATGTAACAGCTGATGAATATATCCGCATGATTGCCTTGAGCCGCATTATGTTGCCCAATATTAAAAACATTCAGGCCAGTTGGTTAACCGTTGGTAAAGCAACCGC
>NZ_JBFTQI010000048.1:0-14278 GCF_056398925.1 Pedobacter sp. 01T416_2 | reverse complement strand
TAAGAACATTTCATATTCAGTTATCGCTGGTTTCATATTACTATTTGTTGCTGACTGGTACAACAAAACACCTCTGCTTTCAACTTTCATGATAGGTATAAATTACGTGGCTGCTTTGCTTACCTTTCAAATCCCTATCTATATATTATTTATTGCTATAGTTGTTATACCATTAACTTGGCGGTATCTTGCAGAACGAAAGAATAGAAGGTTGTTAGATGTTGATAACGGTCAATATCTAACCGCTACACATTTCAAGATGCTAAATTATACCGCTGACAAATTCCAACATACAGTTTGGAAATGGGATTGGAAATATAATGAATTATTAAAACGGTATGAAGTGAAGAATGTCAGCCCCGTTTGCAAAAACGAAGGTTGCCAACAAATAGCGATGGTCAGTGAAGGGTTGAATGATGAGTTTGGTTTATATATGTGGCGATGTCAAGACTGCTTAGAAATTACAGGTTCTGCTGATAGTGAACATGATATTATTGATTACGTAGAAAAGAAAGATTATTCTGCTTAAAACCTAACGGTTCAAAAAGAAACTTGCTGGTATAGTTGTACTGAAAAAGAAATTACTCATGATGCCATTGATAAATTCATCATACTTTTTGAAGCAAAAGATTATATCGTTTAAGTCACGTTTAGTTGGATCTAACAGGTGTACAACTTCTTTAGGGTGAACTTGCTTATTACGTTTCTTTCTCAATTTTCTCACAAGTTGCATTTGTGTTCTGAAATATTCGTCAACAATTTCTTCTTTACCAAACGTAGTTGCTATTTGGTCAAAGGTTAATTTCATTTTCTCGTTGAAGTCAATCTTCTCATCCTGTTGTGAGTGATTGTCTATTGTATTATAATAAAATATATCTGCCTCAATCAAGCCAAACAAATCTATTAAGCAGGTTTTAATCAAAATTTTATATTCTGCATCCCGACCTTCAAAAGACTTAGTTATTTCAATTAAACCATTGAAAGAATCTTTCATCTTATTGTGCAGTTTTGAAAACTTCGGTAGTACTTGCGAAGCCTTCAACATATCTTGTAAATTATCAAACTGCTTGGTTTTGCTTTCATCATCCATATTCCAAGATACAAAAAACCCTTCACGTAATTACACAATGAAGGATTCTACTATGAGAAATGATTTACAAAAGGTTTGACTGACCTGATATTCTACTAAGATACTGGTGGTCTAAACTTTTGTAAATGTTATTTTTTCTTTACTCTTTTTTTCTTTGGCTCTGACACCATGTTTCGTTGCAAAGTGGTTCTTCCCCAATTTTGGTAGTCAAGTCGATTTTCTTATTTCCTCTTCCATCGAGAATGATCTTTGCTAATTACTAAAAAGCATGTTTTATCGTCCGATGCGAGCTGACACTTTATTCCACCACCAAAATTGAGAAAGAACCACTTTCGTTGAAATATGCAGGTTTGCCGGAGATCTAAATGATCCTAAAGATTTTTTTGGATGGATCGAGTTTCTCTAATAACTCCTCCAAATCAGTTTTGGACTGCTGAAAGTACCTCATTAAGTTTCCCAGATTGGTGAGCAGATAAAGGCTTTCCATGTTGATGCCTACCACATTATCAAGGCATTTCCTCGTGCTCGAGGCCATTTGGTGCGTGTCTTCATCAGCGCTCAGACGGTCGAGCTCTTTTATCATGGGAGCAAAATAGTCGCTGTTGAGCACGCGGTAGTCGAATTTTCCGTCCTGCTGATGTGGCAGAACCTGTGTTCCATAAAGTTGATCCAGCGTTCTGAACTTGTCGCCATGTAGCGCCTCCATGCCACCTTTATTGAACAATTTGTTTTTGTATACGTGGAGGGCGTGCAGAAGTTCCTGGAAATTGGCAGTCAGCTTATCATTTCTCTTTCCAATCTCTTCCAGTCCCTTTACAAAGGTATCTTTTAGCAGCAGGCTATTGGATTTGATGATGCTGAGTTGAAGGTTGATCTGACCCGCCAGCGATACGGCTTCCTGGTAGTCCTTGAAATAATAGCGGTTGATGTATTCCAGCAGTTCGGATTTATCAAGCGATTCGAAGTTTTCACATTCCAGCGAAGCGATACTGACCATTTTTGGTGGTTCATTTGGGTTCGCCGTGCGGTGATCGATTGACTTTTGAATCTCTTCGGCCTGTCTTTCCAGTGGCTTGACAAGTGTCTGAAGCTCGGTCTTCCATCTTTTGCCTATTTTTTTTGTCCGTTTGATATTTGACCARCCATCGATGAGTTCCTTAAGTACAAGACCCAGTACCAATGTGATTACCGGAAGTATATCCTTGTACCAAGGACTGCTTGCCTTGGCTGCAGGATTTTCCAACCTGATGCGGATAGCGTGATCGGGCATGGTCGTCTTAATCTTTTGTTCTTTCGGCAAGGTGACAGACGGCTGGGCTGAGCGCTTTGGAGTATCAATTTTTTTTCCAATGGCGGAGACGACCTGTTGCTCGGCTGCCGTCTTTTGAACTGCCCTGCTATCTTTGGAAGCAAGTGATACGGCGATCACCAGCACGATCATAAGTTTGTTTTGTGAAAGCATATAATTGAAGTTGATTTTTTCCGTTCGGCAAATATACCCATTTCAGCCCTGACCTATACAGATCTGGATAGGGCCGGAGAATGATTATTCATTGATCTGACGCCACCCTATCAGCAGGAATTATCTGTAGAGCAGTTCCAACTCGGACGGATTTTCGCAGATCGGAAAATATGTTAATAATCAGTAAATTTACAGAGAAGAACAAAAATATAAATCAATGCTCCAAGATAACACCCCAGATGCCGCAGAATCCAGCGCGGGAGATGACTTTCATATTTTATGGTCGATCCAGAAGTGCCTCAAGCTGATCAACTTTGAGCCAAATGGCTTAAAGGCGATTTCAGTGGAGAACCTCTCTACTTCCGACAGTTCGTACCTTAATACCGGAGGGGGGATGAGTCTTGGCGTGGACCTGACCGAATATTACGGTGGAACCAGCATCCTGGATTCAGAGCGGATCGTTGTTTCCCAGCTCAAATATAGCACGCGCACCCCAGATAAGGACTGGACAGCAGCAAGGATCTGTACCAGCAGCAAGGGTGGATCGGAAGGCTCGATCATTGACCGTTTGGCGCAGTTCTACAGCAGGCTTTCAGCTCAGATCGATAGGTCAATATTACTGGACAAGGTTATCATCAAACTGGTGAGCAATCGCCCCGCCGCTGACAAGCTTGTTAAAGTTTTGGAGACATGCAAATCGTTGATCTGCCAGCAGCGCCCAAATAAAACGAGCATGAGCGAGCTCAATGCCAAACTTACTGCCGGCCAACAGAAAGATCTTTCCCGTCTGCTGAATGCTTCGAAGCTCGATCAGTACCAGTTCGTAGATTTCGTCAGTTTACTTGACCTGTCCGATTGCAACCAGTCCTCCAGGTTCCAGCTCGAACAGCAGATCATAGCGGCCATAACCAAATGGACTGCCTTTAAAACCTCACTGGAATACACTTATCTGCACAAACTGATCTGGGGAAAGATGATGCCCGAACAGAAGCAGATCAATACTGTTGTGCTCTCGGATGTGATCCTGGCCTTCGGACTTGCCGATATTTCGGCGATCTTTCCGGTAAACAACAAGATTTCAGCGCCAGAAAAGCTGGTACCAAGGGAGCAGCTTTCTGCTATCAAAGATGAACTGCTCAAACCGGAGAACCAGCTCATCTGCCTGCACGGTGGTGCCGGTATAGGAAAATCTACGCTGGTCAACATGATCCCCAGCGTTCTTCCGGAGGGTTCGGTGTCGGTCATCTTCGACTGTTATGGCGGAGGAAGTTATCTTGATCCAGAAGATCGCCGGCATAAGCACCAGGCCGGTATACTCCAGATCTGCAACGAACTTTCCCTCAAGGCCGGCTCCAGCCTGCTCCTGAGTGAAGATAAACCTGACGAATTTTACCTCAAACAGCTAAAGGAGCGGATGAGTTCCGCGCTTGCCATTATGCGGGCGATCCATCCAGAGGCTGTCCTTGCCATCATCCTGGACGCGGCGGACAACAGTGTCACCGCATCGGAACTTTACGATGGCAAGACTTTTATCAGGGACCTTTCGGAGATGCAGTTTCCCGAAGGCTGTAACATCATTCTGTCGGCCAGGACCGAAAGGCTAGATACCCTGAAGCTGCCAGAAGAGGCAATAACCATCCCGCTAGATCCTTTTTCCGATCGGGAGACCAGATTGTTTCTAGAGGGATATTTTCAAGATGTTTCAGAAGAGCAGGTCCTTGAGTTCAAAAAGCTGACCCATGCGACCCCCAGGGTCATGGCCTACGCACTTGAGCTTCCTGGAAAGAGCCTTAACGACAAACTTCTTCCACTCAAACCAGACGGAAAGACCCTGGAACAGATCTTCAGGTTACGTGTGCGCGAAGCAGAGCGCAAAGCTACCAAAAGACAGGTCACCGCGTTTTTGAAGCACCTGATTGCCATGCCCCGGCCGGTTCCGATGGACTTTGTCACCAGCGCTACTGGTCTTAGTGAGGCCGCGATTGGCGACATCAGGGTAGATCTTTGGCGGGAGATTCTGGAAAGTAACCGTGAATTCACTTTCCGTGACGAGGATTTCGAAACCTTTTTGAGAAAAAGCTACAAACTCGGCCAGCCCGATTATGAACATATCGCACTAAAACTGCTGGAAGCTGCCCCATCAGATGAGTATTCCAGTACCCACCTGTCGAATTTTCTGAGCAAATCCGGCATGTACGCCGAGCTGAGGGACATTGTGATCGAAAAAAAATATCTAAGCTATCCGCTTGACCCGGTAAAAAATAAAGAGGTATTCATCGAGCGGACCAAGGCCGCCATGCGCATGTCCACTACGGAATTCGATCCCCAGGATTTCATCAAGCTGCAGATCGTATCGGCCGAAGCGGCCAAGACCAATAGCGTGCTGGAGGAAATCCTACTGGACAAGCCGGACCTGGCGGCAAGATACGGTAACCTGCAGACCAACCAGAAGATCTACTTCCAGTCGGGCAATCCGGGCTGGTTCGGCAAGGTACACTATCGCAATGCGGCCGTGTATGCCAGGCAGAAAGAGACCTGGGACCTGGCCAAACAGCACCTGCGCAAGGCCAGGGAGTGGGTAGACTACCGCAATAAACTCGATGAAGAAGAACTGCGGGAATACCGACTTACCGCCTATGATCTCGCTTTTGGAGCTGAAGCGGTACTTCACCTTTTTGGGGTGGACAAGGCCATTGAATGGCTCGGCAAGTGGAACCCCAAGGGAGCAGTATACGATGTCGTGCATGTCTTGCTGAACAACCTTTTTGCCCTGGGCAATACCGTTCAGATCGACCGCTGGCTTAAAAATAAGGGCGACCAATTGCGCATAGATCTCAGGCTGCTGATTGTCCAGGTCTATTTTTTAAATGGCGTTAAAATTCCGCTCGACCTGAAAAAGGTATTGGCGGAAGTTGCTGTGCTTTCCAGGATCTCCAAAAAGGAGGATGAGCTGATGGAATCCATTGTCGCATGTTGTGAGGCATGCCTTGCTGCTGGCATATCCGATGTAGAAGTCAAGCCCCTATTGGGGCTGATCGATATACAGATCCCCGGACATCCCCCGAGCCTTTATTCCACGGGCCGCTCGGAGATGGAGCGTCTGGACCTGTTACTAAGAAAGGGGTTGATCCTGCACCTGTTCGAAGAGCGTTCATTTACCACAAAGGATTTCTATCCGAAATGCCTACAGGAAAAAAATGCCAGTACCGACCACAAAGTTCGCTCACAGGTAGAGGACCAGGTGAAGCGTTTCGAGCGGATCTACGGGCACCTGCTGCCCGCCTATAAGATCAGGGGGAACTATTTTTTCAGGAAACAATCATCAAAGGCCCAGCTGGAAAATTTGGGCAGCCTGCTCTCCAATTTTGACAGCGATTGGGAGCTCAACTATTACCAGAGACATGAAGCTCCGGGCCTGCAGAAGTTCATCATATTAAAGCTGTTGGACATCGCCTTCCACCAAAAAGGTGATGGACTGATCCATTCGATCAGGGACCGTATCCTAAAGGGCGAGCTCAAGGAGATCGATCTGTTGCTCTCGATCTGTGAAAAGCTGGGGCGTAAGGAACGTCTTCGCGAAACGGTGATGGCCATTCTATCCCATACCGAGCAGATCATAGACTCGGCGAACCTCTCGGGGAAGGAGATCATAGACAACTACACCAGGGCTGCGGTAACCGCCAGCCGATGCTCGCTGGAGGCTGGCAAGTACTATTTTGATAAGATGGTACAGGCCTCTACCGAGATCGATTTCGAGGCCTTCGACCAGATTCGCAGTGTCCATGAACTGAGCAAGCTTATTCCGCCACTACAGAACACGGACCTGGCCATCCAATTCTTCAGGTACTCCGAATACTGCCACCAGCGGATGCGCAGCTGGGACGGGTTCCCTTGGGATGTGGTAGTGCCGACATTGGCAAAACTGGACATCCGTACGGGGTTTGCCGTGGTCTGCCAGTGGGACCATAGATACGTTCGGTCGACCGACCGGCACTACATGGAGCTGATAACTGCTGCCCTGGAGCAGGAATTTATCCCTGCGGACATCGCTACCGGGATGCTGGCCATGAACAGGTACTATTACGACGGGCTTGCAGATTACCACAGGCTGCTGTTGGAGAGGATAGATGAKGCGAAGGACCATAAACTCAAGAACGAGGCACTGGTGCAGATCATTGCGGATATGAAATTGCATCGTCCGGGAATGAAGAATACGGCTTTTTTGAGGGGATTTTTGGATCTGGTTAAGAATGGTAAGTTTACCGACAAGACAATCATAAAAGACCTGGAAGGGTATATTGCAGAATTGGAAGCCATCATCGTACCAGCGCCTGATGAAGAAGCTGAGAACGGTGAGAAATCGGACAAGAAGCGAAAGGCGCTTTATTCCAAAGTACTGAAAAAGCATGCAAAGGTGGCTCCCGGTATTTTAAAATCAATTCTTGATGAGATCAGGGGCGGTGAAGCACGTGCCTACGTCAACATGGGGCAGTTATTCTCCGAAATTGCCAAAACGGCAAAGCCCGGGAACTACATCGCCTACCTTGAAGATCTGGTCGATGTGGATGGTATAGGGATCTGTTACAGTGATTTCGAAGATGGGCTGAAGATCCTTTTGGACAATTGGAAGAATGACAGGCAGGTCGGTGAATGGAAGAAAAAAGCATTTGATAAGATCGTCCAGAGCTGGTTCTATATCTTTTTTTCGGAGGACTACATCAGCTACAGCTCGTTGAAGCGTCTGGCGGCAATCCTGGGCATCCAGGAGCGCGACTTTGCCCTGGGGCTGATCAGGATGATCCCAGAGAAGCTCGACGGTTTTTCATCCAAGGTCCTCTATCAGATGCTCAGCTTCGTCTATCCGCTCACCGGGACCGAGGAAAAACAGCAGGTTTTGGGCTGGATCCTATCCAGGTGGTCTGCCAAGGTCCCAGAAGATTATGCGGTAACCGTGGCATCCGCCACCTTGCTATCAGGAAACCCGGCTGAAGTGGTGGCGACCTTTCTGCGTTATCACCTGGGCCATCCCAAAAAGAGGGTGAGGTGGATCACTGCGCACATCCTACGCCGCATAGTAAGGCTGGGGAATACCGATGTGATAATCTCGCTGCTGGATCAGCAGGATCAGCAGGATTGCCATCCCTTTCAGGACCAGCAGAATTTTTTCTACTGGATCTCGGCAAAACTTTACCTATGGGTGGCCATTGCGCGTATCTGCCAGGAAAGTCCAGAGGTAATGCTGCCGTTGAAGGATTATCTGTTGGCCGAAATCAGGGACCGGAAGCTGCCGCACGCTCAGATCAAGTATTTTGCACAGCTTGCTGCAAAAGCCATCCTCAACTATCAGCCAACGGCATTTGACGCTGTGGAGAAAGACGAAATCGAGAACATACTTTCTTCACCTTTCGAGGTCATCAAACTCCGGCAGACCGAGTACCCTGAAGACCGGGAGCGCACCGATCTGAAATTCTCTTTCGATTCCATGGATACCCTTCCTTACTGGTACGAGCCGCTGGGAAGGATATTCAAAGTTGGCAGCTATCCGGTGGCTGCAGTCGCTGATAAATTTATCAGTGAGCATTGGGGCTATGTGGGTGATGTGAGAAAAGATGACCATATCAGGGATTCGGATTACAACGAGACAGGCAACCGGCATGGCTCCGAGCCGCGGGTAGAAAATCTGAGGAGCTATTACGAATACCACGGGATGTTCTGTGCGGCCTATACGCTGCTGCAGAGCAGGCAACTTGTGGTGGTGGAGGACAACTGGAGGGAAAGCTGGGAGGAGTGGCTGGAAGGATGGGCCACCTGCTGGAAAGATTTCTGGCTATCGGACTTCAACCAACCGACCCCACTGGTCAAAAAATACTGGGTCAACGACCAACAGGGAAATCCGGACTGGGAATGGGACATCGGGCAGGCGGATTTTGATGAGCTACTTGGGCTGGACCAGAAGGATACCCTTGTGGTGCACCTGGGCGCTACGGTTTATATCGGAAAGGACAGCGAAACCCTGAGCCTCCGCTCTGGACTTGTGGACCCGCAGACTGCGCCTGCACTGTTGAGATCCTTTCAGACCAGGTCGGCAAACGAAAACTACATTTCCATGGAGGACGATGATGATCACGAGGGCTATGAGACCCGGAGCCTGAAGGAAAGGTTTCCCATGTTCAAGATACACGGCTGGCTGAGGCAGGAAAAGACCGAGGTAGAAGGCATAGATGACAATGATCCGCTGTTCAAGGATGTTTCCAAATCAAGGATAAGACTTGGCAATGCTTTCCAGCAATGGAGCGGCTGCGGGTTTTCGGTCGATTTCGGTTATAGCTACAGGGGAAAGCCTATCGAGCAGAACCGGATCTCTGAACTTTGGATCTGGTCCTCTGTTAGCGAAAAGGACAGCTATAGCAAATTCTCCAGTAATGGGGTCTCCCTGGGCATGAAAAGGGAAGAACTGAAAGCTTTCCTCATGGACCAGAAAAAAGACCTGATCGTTAAGGTCGAGATCAAGCGGAGCGTGGAAAGGCGCGAGTACAAATATTATCCCGAATACACCAAAATTTATTTATTCAGAGCAAATGGAAGAATTGAAATACTCTCAGGAGACTATAGCACTTGGTAAGAAGCTGATCAGGGAATTCTCCGCACACGACAAGCGTGACCTTACCCTTGGCTGGATGGCCCATTATCTTTCTGAGCTGATCGCATCAGCTGAACAGGAGCAGAAAGGGGCAAAAAAAGCGGAGCTGAACAGGCAAGCCTATGAAATGATCTTGACGTTATGGCAGAACAGAAACGATTTTCCAAGGGGAACTAGGCCCCTGACGGGTCTCTCTTCGGCGGTAGAGGTGGTCAGATCGCTCAGAAAGCGTGATCCCGGATTGGATTATTGGCAGCGCAACAGGGAGTACCAACAGAACGGACCCTGGGGGAATTTTGCGGAAACGGTGAGAAATTCATCGGAGAACATCTTTGCGCTCGCTGTTTTTGCCAGTGTAAGCGAGGATGCGCTGGCTAGGGAAAAGGAATGGTCGGAGTTTCCAAACCTATTGTCAGAGGAGGAACGGGAGATGCTGGAGTATATCGATGAGATTCTTACCCGGGACGAAAATCCGATAAAGATCCATTTCACCAGCCCTGACAGCAAGGAAAAGCCCAAGGAGGTAGAAAAGATGAACAAGTTGCTGGCCAGGATGGAGAAGCTTCTGAAAAAACAGACTGCCCAATTTGAGGCGCTTAAAAGTACGGTACTTAAGGGCAGGGAGCTTGATACTGACAGTGATAGTGACGATGATTGGGAAGATGCCTTCAATGATCTGCTGGATTAAAAAAGGCGAGTTTCGACCGTCATGTTAGTGTGGCAGATGAGCCTAAATACTGTGCCGGAGATCTTCGCAGCGGATAAATTTATGCCTCAAGGCGGGCTACGTCGACAGTAGACGACCCTGCAGATTCAACATAAACGTTCCCAAGGTTTCGTTCAGTCCGGCCAGTTTTTTACTCCATAGCTTAAACGCTTCCATCTTGAAAATTGGGCACTCCTCGGCTGTACAGTTTGGAGCGGAATCCAGTGTCTACTATTAGTGACGGTCTATTCCTGGCCAAATTGTATGCGCTGATCGAAGGAAGAGACTTTCCTCTGGGAGTAACTCCTTTTCATTTTTTAAGTTCAGGCCAAAATGAGGCCTCAGGCGATAAAATCGTATCTGATACGATGTTTGGTTTATTGGGTAAGTCTTGAGCGTCTCAGGACGTTTTTTTTGAAGATTTTCAGCTGTATTAATTAGGGTGATGCGTTGCTGACCTAATGGAAAAGATCTGATATCGTGCTGAACTCGGTTAGGTAGGAGCTTACCGGAAGAAAGAAATTTGAGCTTGGTGATCCTTTGCGTTCATAGGGGAAAGAAACAGTTTAGGCAATTGACAGGCAGTCAAATTGTCCCCAGCAAAAAATAAAATCTGTATTTAAACATTATAATTCTCCATCGTAACCTGTTATCATTCTCCCCCTCCCTGTCAGGGACAGCAGTGGCATCCTTTTGGAACAAAAGATACAGCAAATGGCCCGGACCGCAGGGGACAGCACAGAAAAACAAAAAAACAAAACATCTAAACCTTCATCCCCTAACCAGAGCAGATACCGTCTCGCTAACATCTTCCCAAACATCAATTCCCCATAACTTATACCAGTAAAAAATAACGTAAATTCGGCCATAGCTTAACCAACATGACCTACCCTCTTCCTCCCAATCCAGCACTCCCCATACCCCTACTGGCTGCAAGCTTCAACAACACCTCAGCAACCTATAAATATTACTGGCTGTTATCCATTTTATCAGAACTGGAAGAAGGAAACATCGTAATACCAAAGCACCGTCTTTTTGCAGGCATGGTATCGCGCGCCTGGTATACCGTTAATTATTTCCATGTTTCATTTGGCAAACAGGACCAGCTACAGCGGGCAATCAGCCAGATCAGAGAACTGGAGGGCATAACTATCGATGAAAAACAAGAAGTTGTTAAAAAGAAGATTATCGGTAGCCTAAATCCGTTAACAGCCAAAGCCATCCAATATTTTGATAAAGAGGTACCTCACCGGTATCTAAGCCCATGGTTTCCGGAATCAAAAGGAAACCGATCTGAAATACACCAGCGTTCAGCAAATTTCGAAAACAGCAGTCCATATGCACTGGATGAACAGAGCCTAAGGATAAACCCGCTCTGGCAGGCCTATCTCGTCGAACATGCCGGTATTTTAAAGGCATTCTGTTACTGGCACTTGAGTCTTTACCTACAAAAACACAATCCCAACGTTCCCGATATCCCGAATAAACTTATCAAACCAGCAAAAAGGAACAGCCTGTTAAACCAGCGCAAATTCTGGAACAGGATTCTAGACCATACCGGGCCACTGGAATGTATATACACGCAAAAAAAACTTGCGCATGGCAACTTCGCCGTTGAACATTTCATCCCCTACGCCTTTGTGTCGCATGATTTGATCTGGAACCTGATCCCGGCAGACCCATCTTTCAACAGCAGGAAGAATGACAAGCTGCCAAGGATAGAGGATTACTTCGATGGGTTTTATAACCTACAGAAAACCGCAATTACCATTATGGCTGAAAACTATCCGAAAGAACCCATAATGGATGAATACCTAAGTATATTTCCTAATGCAGATGCGCACCAATTGCCTGAAATTGATTTGAAGCGACGATTTTTAGAGAATATCCAGCCGCTGCTTACTATTGCAAACAATAATGGTTTTGAATACATGGGTAAGTTTCTGCTACAGCAGCCTAACGGATACGATTGCTGATGCTATCGCAAAAATTTTAAAACCCTAAACACAAGCTGAACGGACTGCTGAAAATTCAGCTCAATAAGATGATGTTAAAAGGTCATGTAAAATGCGCAAACATCAACTTTCAGGTGCGCACTCATTGCTAATATTTCAAAGAAGGAGGTTCTTACCCCCCCTTCTTTTTGTTACCATAGGCTTCCGACAGCGTGGTAAACACTAAAAAGTTGAAATGACGAGTTAATAAATAAACCATTATTTCACTGGTAAAATCTTGAATTATTGAAATTCAAGCAACATTTTTATGTGAATGACCATTTTTTTATGCGAACGGCCTGTACCGCGATGCGAAAGACTTCCAAAGCAGCCAGGCATTGCTAATTAAGAATACAATTATTATTTTAGCCATATACTTAGCCGAAACTATTTTGTTATGGAACTAAAATGCGTAATCATCGATGATGAAAACTACATACTAAGCCAAATAGAGGAACTTATATCAATAACACCAGGAGTCATCCACGAGAAAAGCTTTGATAATGCATATAATGCTCTAACATATCTACATGTCCAAAAACATGTTGACATCGTCCTTTTAGATATTGAAATGCCACAGATCAATGGCATTGAAGCCGCAAAACTGCTTAGGCCATACTGTGATTTTTTAGTATTCGTTACAGGCCATTCGGAATACGGAGCCCAAAGTTTCGAGATCGGTGTAGATGGTTATTTACTTAAACCAGTAAGCGAAGTTAAATTTATTCAGCAGGTTCAGCGCCTATTGGAAATAAAGTCAAATGAATCGTCAATTAAAAATCCCGACAACTTTCTACTGGTAAAGGGAGGATCAAAGCATAAATATATCAGCATACAGCTCGAAAAGGTTTTATACATCAAATCGATGTCAAACTATGTACGGATTTTTTTAACGGATGAGGATCACATCACCTATCATACGATGAAGCATATAGAAGAGGCCATCCGGGAACGAACTGAATTTTTGAGGATCAACAGGTCTGAAATTGTATCTTTTAATCACGTCAAACAGGTTGATGGATACCAAATATTGCTTAATAACGGAAACAAATTTATGGTAAGCAGAAGTTATAAGCATAAATTTGATGGGTTCTTGCGCAACCGGTTACCGGGCCCGGGGATCAGATAAGCTACAAACGATCTTTTAAAAAAATCTCAACGAAATTAAAAATAAGAGGCTTTCTTGGATCGCTGCAGAAAAAACAAAGTCCAGCAATTTTATATCGCGCAGTTTTGTTACTTTTTTTACATCTCACACGCCACATGCTTGCGCCAGCGTAGGATTGTAACTAAATGATTACCAGCTCCTTAAATTCATCAGGAATTTCATTATATAGAGGAATCATTAGCCTTGAGGGAAGCCAATTACCTACACCATACTGAATGTCTTCATCACTTATTTTTTTCATTGAAGGCTCAGATCTCAATACACCTCTAAAGTGTGCGCCAAGAGAGATATCGCCTATAATAAATATACCCTTATTAAACAGCGAAAGCCCAACATTCTGATGGGCTCTGCAATAACTATATCCATTCCTCACACACCACAGGCGTGCGCCAGCGTGAGCGGACTTTAGTCTAGACCAGGAGGTTTTTTTAATCTTAGTCCTTGCAAATATTTGTTTTGAATACCATTATAATAATCTGAAATCCTTTTTTCAACATGAATCTGATCCCAGACAGCCAAGCGCTCTAATCCTATGCACTCTAGGTATTCTACTTTTTCACAGCTACCATTCCAATCTATCCAACAATTCGTTAAATCACCTATCTCTTGAATAAAAAACGGAACTGTTTCTTTTAGGTCTGCAGGTAGCTCGCCGACCCCGATGATCTTCCATGCACCACTTTTTATGGCTTTATGGTTAACTAAAATTTTAAAGATAATTTTTGATTGTTCTATTAATGAAAGATCAGTTTCCTCTTGGTTTGTTCTAAAATCATAAAATGCATACACATAGTTTGCAATGATCCTGCCATAAATATGATAACCCTCGTCGATCTGCACTTTGAAAAATGCACCTAAAATTTCCTTTTGTTTCAACATCCACTTTAGCTAAATGTTTTTAAAGATGGCGAGTTAAATTATAAAAGTAAACCGGACCTGTCAAAAGACAGAATCCGGCTTTATTAACGCTCTCAATGCACAAGATATAAAAAATACCTTCACCTAAAAACTTTGTTAATATTTTCCGCAAAAAAACCGTATCCGCATTTAATCCTATCCAGTCTAACAGAAGCCTAGCTACCTGCGAAACAAAAAATAACGCTCAAGAGCGTCTAAACGTTAATAACAACCAATTCATTACCTATATCAAATACTAACCAACTGCTCCTGATCACCATCTTCCGCACCGCCTCCCTCATTCTTTACCTTATCTTCTTC
>NZ_JBFTQI010000047.1:0-14334 GCF_056398925.1 Pedobacter sp. 01T416_2 | reverse complement strand
CCCTTAAACATTGCAAATGTTCTTACTTAACCACATTGTGGCCAAATAAGATTTTAAAATTAAAATTTATTCTACAATTTTCCAAATTGTAAGCCTTAGAATTTTAATACCTTACGCATTTTTTGTAGTATTACGGTATACAAAACTATTGCATAAGCTATGCCTAAACTTCGTTTAACTACGCAACGAGAATCTATTTTTAATAATGAGGTAATCTCAAAATTCGAACTATTTAACAGTTTATTTCTCACCTTGCCTTTTTACAAAATTAAAGATACCGGAACATTGCTTCCGCTGTTTTTTAAGAGCTGTGAAGAAGGCATTGCAAACGGAGAAAAACCGGCACAGATTATCGAAGAATTTTTTGCCAAGTATACCAGTTATACAGACCCTAAGGATATTGTTGACCTGCTTTTCCGTTTTATCCAGTATATCGAACGTCAGGTAGTTCTTTTTGATGCCGTAGAAGATGCTTCTTTTACAAAGTTAAATACAACTGATGAACAGAGTACATTGGCATTTATCTTAAAAAAGAATGCCGATAACAAACCGATGTTATCAAAAATTGAGAAGTTGATTGACGAACTTTCACTTCGTTTGGTTTTAACTGCACACCCAACCCAGTTTTATCCCGGAAGTGTATTGGCCATTATTACCGATTTAACTAAGGCCATTAGGGATAACGACATTACTTCGATGAACTCGTTGCTGCAGCAATTGGGTAAAACGCCTTTTTTTAATAAAAAATCACCAACGCCGGTTGATGAAGCCTTAAACCTTGCCTGGTTTTTAGAGAATACATTTTATTTTGCTGCGGCGAATATTCAGGAAGAGATAGACCAGAACCTTGATGAATACAACCTGGAGACTAAGAAAATTTTAGAGTTGGGTTTCTGGCCTGGGGGAGATAGAGACGGAAATCCGAACATTCATGCTGATACCACTTTGGAAGTTTCTAAAATGTTGCGCCAGATCCTTTTCCGTTGTTATTACCGCGATTTCAGGGTGATTAAACGCCGCATCACCTTCAGAGGTGTTGAAGAAAATATCGCAAAACTGCATGACGTATTGTATCTAAATGCTTTTGACCAGACCTGTGAGCTTCATGATATTTCTGATGAATTAAGGGATAACCTGAATAAAATCAAGGAAACACTGCTCGCTGAACATGAAGGTTTGTTTGTTGATCTGGTTAACGATCTGATCCGTAAGATAGACTTATATGGTAACTACTTTGCATCGCTAGATATTCGTCAGGACAGCCGTGTGCTGAGAAACGTACATACCTATTGCCGTGTAAATAAGCCGATTTCTTCGCTGTATCCTGCCGATTATGATAAACTATCTGAAGCAGAGAAATTAGCTTTAATCTCTTTTAAAGAGGCAACGGTTGTTTACGCCAGTGAKCCCGATGCTTTGACAAAAGATACCATTGAAGTAATCAAAGAAATTAAGGGCATTCAAAGACGTAATGGCGAAAAAGCTTGTCACCGTTTTATTATCAGTAATTGCCAACAAGCGAGTGATATTTTGCAATTGATTGAGCTTTTCCTTTGGAATGGCTGGAGTAAAGAATCGTTGACTATTGATTTTGTGCCGCTTTTTGAAACCGTTAACGATTTAAAGGGAGCAGCAGCAATTATGGATACGCTTTATAGTAATCCATTCTATAAGGCACATTTAGCCAGCCGTGGCAATAAACAGGATATTATGCTTGGTTATTCTGACAGTACCAAAGATGGTGGTTATTTAATGGCCAATTGGTCTATTTTTAACGGAAAAACATCATTATCTGCGGTTTCTGCCAAACACAATATTCAGCTGGCGTTTTTTGATGGCCGTGGTGGGCCGCCTGCACGTGGTGGAGGTAAAACACACCGTTTTTATGCTTCTATGGGTAAGGAAATTGCGAACAAGAACATGCAGTTAACCGTTCAGGGGCAAACCATCAGTTCTCAATATGGTTCGGTAGAAAGTGCTGAATTTAATATCGAGCAATTAATCAACGCAGGACTTACTTCCGGATTAAAAGAGAAACACAATATTCTGTTAGATCCTGAGAATAAAACGCTGCTAGATGAAATGGCTGAAGAAAGTTATAAAGCTTTTGTAGACTTGCGTGAGCACCCGTTATTTGTGAGTTACTTAGAGAAATTGTCTCCTTTAAAATTATTGTCGCAAGCTAATATTAGCAGTCGCCCGGTAAAAAGAAACGGTGGTGGTGAAATGAAACTCGAAGATTTAAGGGCGATTAGTTTTGTAACGGCATGGAGTATGTTGAAGCAGAATGTTCCTGGTTTTTACGGTATGGGAACAGCCCTGAAAAATCAGGAAAAAGCTGGTAACTGGGATAAAGTGCTTAAAGTTTATCAGGATTCAGATTATTTGAAAACGATTGTAGATAACTGTATGATGAGTATGAGCAAATCAGATTTTACCATTACAGCGCATTTGGTCGCAGATAAGGAGTTTGGTGCTTTTTGGACTCAATTACATGATGAATTCGAATTAGCTAAGGAGATGCTTTTAAAACTATCCGGACAGCCAACATTAATGGCTAATTATCCTGTAGATAAAAAATCAATCGCTACACGCGAGAAAATTATCTTACCATTGGTGTTGATTCAGCATTTCGCTTTAGAGAAATTGCAGCATGATCAGAACGAAAAAGACCAGCAAGCTTTAGAAAAGCTAGCGGTAAGAACGGTATTCGGTATCGTAAACGCGGGTAGGAATTTAGCTTAATACTTTCTGCTAAACCTCGCAGGTTTCATAAACCTGCGAGGTTTAAATTATAATCCAAGGTCTGTGTCCTCACAGACCTTTTTTTGCGAGAACAAATTCGGCCGTCACCCTGAATTCAGTTCAGGGCCTAATAGCAGGAAAGATGCTGAAATAAATTCAGCATGACGACAAGTAGAAGAAATACCAAACAAAAATCCCTCGCTGATTTTCATCAACGAGGGATCTGTATTTTGAAAAAGCCAGATTAAGCTTTAAAACGATTATCGATCAATCGAACCCATTACCTTTTGGCCGAAAGCATTTAATGCGTCCTTTTCGGCTGCACCTTCGCTTACCATCTGATGTACTTCTAGGGCACCACAGATATTGGTAATCATTTCGCCCGCAACATCAACTTCGTGTTCACTAACCCCTCTGAACTCGCAAAAAGCCTCTAAAACCTCCAAAGTAGTTTCCAGTTGTGCTGGAGTGGTGTTTTGAAATAATTGTCTTATAACCGGAATCTTCATTACTTTATCTTGTTAAATAGTTCAATTAAACCTTCTGCTTTGTTGGTTTGCACCTGATCTACCAAGCTACCGCCTTCAAAAGCTGCGAAAGTTGGTAAATTATCAACGTTTGCAAATTTGCGTGAGTTTGGAAGTTTTTCGGCATCAACAATCAAGAAAGCTACATCTTCATTTTCTGAAGCCAATTTTTTAAACTTAGGCTTCATGATTCTGCAGTTTCCGCACCAAGATGCAGCATACTGAACCATCACCTTTGAGTTATCGGCTAAATATTGTTGAAGATTATCTTCTGTTAATTCTAAAAACATAACGTTTTGTTTAATTAGTTAGCGGCTAAATATTCAGCTACGCCAGTTCTGTTCGCATTCATTGCTTCTTTTCCTTCTTCCCAGTTTGCAGGACAAACTTCGCCATGTTTTTGAACGTGAGCGTAAGCATCAATTAAACGTAAATATTCTTTAACATTTCTGCCTAGTGGCATATCGTTAACACTTTCGTGGAAAACTTTACCAGTTTCGTCGATTAAATATGTAGCTCTGAAAGAAACATTAGAACCTGAGAAAGATTCGTTTCCTTCCTCATCGTAGTTAACTTCTTGATCTAAAATATCTAAGATACCAGATAATTGTCTGTGGGTATCAGCTAAGATCGGGTAAGTAACACCTTCAATACCACCGTTATCTTTTGGTGTGTTTAACCATGCGAAGTGAACTTCATTGGTATCGCAAGATGCGCCGATTACAATTGTATTTCTTTTTTCAAACTCAGGTAAAGCAGCTTGGAAAGCGTGTAATTCTGTAGGGCAAACGAAAGTAAAATCTTTTGGATACCAGAACAATAACACTTTGCTATTTTTGTTTACAGCCTCTTCAAATACATTGATTTTCAAGTCATCACCCATGTCTGACATTGCATCAATACTAACACTTGGGAATTTTTTGCCTACTATTGCCATAATTTTTTGTCTTTAATTTTATGCCACAAAGGTAAGGCTAAAACAGATGTCAAGCAACCCCCGTTTCGCTAATTGTTAATTGTATTTATTGATAACGATATAGATGAAAACTATATTGTTGGTGTGAAATATAGTAGGGTTCTATTTTCATTCGTTGTCGTCATTTCGAGCGAAGTGCAACGCAGTCGAGAAATCTAACTAGATAGATCTCTCCGTTTCGCTGCGCTCCAGTCGAGATGACGAACTGGCTAAGTGGGAGGTTACTTCTTCAACGTATTTTCATACAGTTTGAATATTCTTTTATACTCATCAGTCCAACTGCTTGGCTCGATAAAACCATGGTCTTCAACAGGGTAAACGGCAAGCTCCCAATTGTTTTTGCCGAGCTCTATAAAACGTTGTGTAATGCGCACAATATCCTGAAAGTGAACATTCACATCAACCATTCCGTGCGCCATTAAAAGGTTGCCTTTTAGCTTATCGGCGAAGTAGATCGGTGAACTTCTTTTGTAAGCAATCGGATCGTTATAAGGTTCGTTTAAAATATTCGAAGTATAACCATGGTTATAATGTGCCCAGTCGGTTACCGAACGTAAAGCGGCACCACTTGCAAAAACATCCGATTCATTAAACATGGCCATCAAGGTAATAAATCCGCCATAAGAGCCCCCGTACAAACCAACATGCTGTGAGTTAACACCATATTTCTCTACCAAAAATTTAACGCCATCAACCTGATCGGTTAAATCTCTTCCTCCCATGTGGCGGTAAATACCTGTACGGTGATCGCGACCATAACCGGAGCTTCCGGTATAATCGATATCGATTACCGTGTAACCATTATCGGCCAGTAAATTATTGAACATAAACTCGCGGAAGTAGGTGCTCCAGCCGAAATGCACATTTTGAAGATAGCCTGCACCATGAACAAAAACTACCGCAGGGTGATTAGGATGTGGATTATCGGATTTATAAACCCTCGCATAAACATCTGCACCATAGCGGTTTTTGAAGCTTACCATATCCGGTTGACGCCACTTGTAAGAATTAAATTCGGCAGAGGTAGATTGAGTAATTTTTTCGGCTTTGGCACCAACCTTATTTGGCTGAAGATATAACTCTCCAGGTTTGTCCATAAAGGAATAATTAATGGCTATGTATTTTTCGTCAGGAGAGAGGGTGATATCATTTAAGCCTTTCATGGCAGTAATCTGAACAAGCTCACCACCGTTTACACTGATTTTAAAGAAGTTTGTTATCCCTGGGTGCTCCTTATTTGTTTTAAGATAAAACGTACTTCTATCTTTTGAAAGCTGAACAGATTGCACTTCCCATTTGCCAGAGGTTAGTTGTTTTTTATCGCCTGTGGCAATATTCACCACATAAAGATGCGAATATCCAGTAGATTCGCTTTGATAGTAAAAGCGGTTATTGTCTATCCATCCGGTGCTACCTTGGTAAAAGCCACTAATGCCCGGGCCGCCAATCCAGGCTTCATCGCGCTGACGATCTATTAGAGAAAACTTCCCTGTTGATGCATCCAGTTTTAAGATCCAGCGGTCTTTATTGTCGGTTGAAGTTGCAACGACAATTGCGTTACTTCCGTTATCGTTCCAAATCGGGCCAAAGAAATTTACAGGCCTGTCTGCGTTTTTCTTTTTTAGCGTATCCAATTCTTTTGGATAATCTTTAAGGTAATCGGGAAGATCTTTAATGCCCGGTATGGTAGCAGTCTGAATGGCATAAACAGAATCTTTTTGAGTATCGTAGATAAAGCCCTGCGAAATATTTTCATTTTCCCCAACCTTTGTTCTGCCAGGAATATCTTCGGTATAGCCTGACGATGTGATATAATTCGGAACAACAGTGCTATGGTTATTTTGGGCTGGCGTGGTTAGCTTATAAGTAATAAAATGCCCATCGGGACTAATGGTTACGCCATTTAAAAACTTATCTTCTGTATAAAGCTCTTTTAATGGTTTTGAATCAGCAGATGTTGCGCCAGAACGGCCTCTTCCACCGCGGGCGCCACTTCTGATTTCTGCATTTCTTTTTTTAATGATATCGAACAATTCGGTTTGCTGTGCCTTTAGCCATTTATCCTGCTCGGTAAGCGGCTTGGTTTCCGGTCGGCCTGCTTTTTTACCTTTAACGAAATTAGTGAGTTGTTTGGTTTCGGCAGATTTTAAATCCACTTCGAAAAGATTATCGCCCAATTGATAAACGATATTTCCATTGGTTAAAAAAACAGGGCTGTTTTCTCGCTCTTGCGTGCTGGTTAGCCGCGTTTCTTTATTGCCTTTGAAATTCTGTAAATAGATATCGCCACTTTTTTCGATTAAACCAAGCGAGCGGTCAGTGTTATAGGTATAGTTTAAACTTAAAAGCTTTTCATCTTCCTTTTCTGCCGCTTTAACGGGTTTGGTAGCAGCTGCCGAAACTTTAAATAATTCTTCTTTAGCTTTATTTTCAGGGTTCCAGTTGAAGTACAGGGTTTTGCTATCTGCAGTCCAACGGAAATTGGTTGGTGCAACGCCCATCCACTTTGGATCGCGCATTATCTTTTCGACAGTTAAAGGTGCTAATTGTTGTGCAAAAGCGTATTCGCCTGTGCAAAGCAAAAGGAAAAGTAAATATTTCTTCATGAATTTTAGGTTTGGCTGCAATTTAGGGAATGGACTTGCTAATTTTAACAGGAAATGGAAATGTTACAACAACCTCACCCTATGAACGGTAGTGCTTTATAGCAAAGGCTGTTCATTCCCTCTCCTCAAGGAGAGGGATACGAAATGCAGAAGTAGCTGCACCAACTTACATAGGGAGAGGTTAACGGATTACCCTTCCGGTTTTATCTACATTCACATCATCGAAAGGCTTTAGGTACTCGTTGATGATTACTGCAAATTCTCGTCTGGTTAATACTTTTTTAAGTTCGTATTTAGAAGTAAACTTGTAGTTTTTGTTCCACTTTTTTTGCAGTTCAGTTTTGATTGCCTCAACTGATTTATTGCCCACATAACAAACCATTGCAATGGTGTTTTCTAAATTAATGGGGATATGCTGATGATCATCAAACCAGATCTGGGCCTTGTAATAATAATCTTTGATCGGCTGCTTAATTTCATCGTGGGTAACATCTTTTTCGGGATTGAAATAGGCTTTGTCTTGTTTTATTTCTGCTTTGATAATTCCCGTTATACCCACTTTCTGGATGGCCAGCCAGTTAGAATCAATTGATTTTACATCCTCAAAAGGCATTAACGTATGTTTATAGGCTAATAATTCACCCTGGATCCTTTTTAAATTTGACAAACTGGTTTTGGTATCGAAAAATGCAGCATAGGCTGCGATTGCACCTGCAGCAGGGCCAATTTCGAACTGATCGGCAGAAATATATAAAAGGTTTTCTTGGCTTGGGATGAGCAGGCTGTATAATGATAAAAAATTTGCCCCTTTGGACAAAACACTGGCTACTGTTGTTCTATATAAATTCTCGCTATAATTTAATTGATTTGAAGTCGCAGGATTTAAGCCCGTAATTTTTAATGCAGTCATTAACTTTTCTGGATTATCGGCCATAACCAGAACTTTTGCCCTAATGCTTTTGTCTTTCGTGAGTTTCACTTCCCAGCCACTGCCTGAGCGTTTAATTTCAGTGTAAGGAATACCATTGATTACATTTAAAAGCTGAGTGCTATCAACTGTTACTTTTAGTGGTTTCTTTTTGTCTGGCTTAGGTGCATCTAAGTTTTTAGCGTTTTCAATCTCCCTTTTTAAAAAGCTTTGATAAAAAAGAGTTACTTCTTTGGGCTTGCTATCAGAAATTTTCTTAAGATCAAGCTGTTCCTTTTGTGTAAGCAGAATTGTTTTAACACCTGATTTGAACGATTGAAAAGATGCTGAATAGGCGGCATCGCCACTACCAATAACCAATACATCTGTTTTTAGGGTTTGGGCATGTATAACCATCGGAATTATGAATGCGAAAACAAAAAACAATCTTTTCATCTTGAATATTAAAATTTGCTGCAATATGCTTTAAATGAATGAATTTTTAATGAAATGGGTGCATTTTAACTAAAATTAACCCACAACTCTAGCTAGCTCGATTAATCACTTAATTTTCATATAACCTTACGAACCTTATATTTTCTTAAATTGCTTATACAATAAAAATTGTGAGCCTTTGGTAATTATGGAAAAACAGATAAAATCAGTTTTCGCTTTACAGCAGCAACATAAATTCGGGTTGCGCAAAACGGATGCTAAAACACGCATTGGAAAACTAAGGCAGCTTAAACAGGCATTAGAAAATGCCGAGGAAGAAATATTTGCCGCATTGAAGAGTGACTTGCGCAAAAACCGTTTCGAAACCGCAGTAACTGAACTGTTTTTTACTTATGCCGAAATAGATCATGCCATTAAAAAGCTGCGTAGCTGGATGAAACCAAAATCGGCAGGCAGGACCATGAGCAATCTTTTTGCCAGCAATAAAATTTACTATGAACCAAAAGGTGTTTGTCTGATTATTGCCCCTTGGAACTATCCGTTACAATTGATTATGAGCCCGTTGATTTCTGCCATAGCAGCAGGAAATTTCGTCATACTAAAACCGTCTGAATTGAGTGCTGCGACGGCAGGTATAATCAGCAAACTGATCTCCAATACGTTTGATCCAAAAGAAATTGCCTGTTTCGAAGGTGATGCCGAAGTTTCTACAGCGCTATTAAAACTTCCTTTTGACCATATATTTTTTACCGGAAGTACCGCAATTGGTAAGGTGGTGATGGAAGCTGCGGCAAAAAATCTTAGCTCGGTTACCTTAGAGCTTGGTGGTAAATCGCCAGCTATTGTAGATGAAACCTGCGACCTAAAAAAAGCCGCAGAAAAAATTGCCTGGGGCAAATTGGTTAATGCCGGACAAACCTGTATTGCCCCGGATTATGTATTAATTAATGAAAATAGGGTGGCCGATTTTGAAATGTATTATAAGGCCGCGGTTCAAAAAATGTTCTTTAACGAAGCGAAAATTAACAAAAATGATTATGCTAAAATCATCAATACAAAACAGTTCCTGCGCTTAAATAAATTGATTGAACAAGCTCTTGGCGATGGTGCTGTATTGGCCTTTGGTGGAAAATCGGATGAGCAAGATTTAACCATTACACCAACGCTTTTAACTTCGGTAGCTGAGGGCAGCGCGATCATGCAGGAAGAAATTTTTGGACCAATTTTACCTGTAATTACTTACAAAAATCTACAGGAGGCAATTGATTTTGTGAACAGGAAAGAAAAGCCTTTGGCGCTTTATATTTTCTCAGACAATAAACAGAACCAAAATAAAATTATTACTGAAACAAGTGCAGGCGGAACCTGTGTAAATGATGTATTGGTCCATATCGGTAATCCTAATTTGCCTTTCGGCGGGGTAAATAATAGTGGCATAGGCAGTTGTCATGGTGTTTTTGGTTTTAAAACCTTTTCGCACGAAAGGGCAGTGGTTTTCCAGTCGAAGTTGGGATTAACCAAGATGATTTATCCGCCTTACGAAAAAAAAATGGGCTTGTTAAAATGGCTAAAGAAATTGATGTAAAAATATTCCGCGGATTCCGTGTTTCCGTGGCAAAATAATTCATACAAAAAGCCTATTTTGGATTCATGGATTTAGAACAGCTTAAATACCCGATTGGCCAATTTTCAATGCCAGACGTTTTCGATCAAAAACAAATCGACATATGGATTTCCGAAATAGAAGCTTTGCCTAATCAGCTTAGGAAAGCTACCGAAAATTTGACTGAAAAAGAATTAAACCAAACTTATCGCCCCGAAGGTTGGACGTTGAGGCAAGTTGTTCACCATATTCCTGATAGCCACATCAATGCTTATATCCGTTTTAAACAAGCCATTACCGAAGATGTTCCCATAATCAGGCCATATTACGAAGAACGCTGGGCCGAAACGGGGGAAGCAAAAAATGGAAATATCAAATTATCTATTGATTTATTGTCTGCTTTACACCAACGTTGGGTTGCTTTTTTAAAAACATTGAAACAGGAAGATTATCAGCGAAAATACATTCACCCGGCTCAGGGAAAAGAACTTACATTAGCAAACATGTTGGGTATGTACGCTTGGCATGGAAAACATCATTTGGCACATATTACAAATACGATAGCAAAATGAAAAGAATTCGTTTAATTTTTATGTCCTTAATCCTTATTGGGTTTTGCACTAATGTTAATGCACAAAAAAATCCTTCAAAAACCTTTGCTTTCATTTTAGGTTCATGGGAAATACAAACGCCAAAAGGAAAAATTATAGAGCAGTGGGTGCAAAATTCAGATAAAACACTCAGCGGCAAAAGCTATCGAATAAATGCCAAAGGTGATAGTTTGCTTACCGAAACCCTTAAGATCAAAAAGATTGGAAAAGATACTTTTTACTGTTCAACTGTAACAGGGCAGAACGAAGGAAAAGAAACTTGTTTCAAACTTATTACTACGAAAGATGAGACCTATGTTTTCGAAAATAAAACACACGATTTTCCGCAGAGAATAGTTTACCAAAATCAGGGAAAAAAGGATTTACTCGCCTGGATTGAAGGCGAGCTTAATGGTAAAAGCCGAAAATCGGAGTTTAGGTACAAGCGGCAATAGTTTACATCAAAATCAGCATCGCTGCACTCATCGCAATCATAATAGCATCTTCAACAATGGTTACGGTACTCATGGGTAAGTTAAAAACCGCACCTAAACAGGCACACTGAATCTTTTTCTTGTTTAAAACACTTTCCAAAACACCAAGGATGCTTACCGTCATTACAATTAGTGTAGCCCAGTTTACAACTACGGGTGATAGGTTTAATGCAAAAGATAAGCCTAATCCAAGTTCGATAAAAGCATAGATGTAACCCCACGCACCAAATTTTTTGGCTACGATATCGTACATGGCATAACTTTCGGCAAAAGCTTTCAGATTAAGCATTTTAAAGAAAGAGAAGGTGAGGAAGAAACCCGCCATAAAAATGCGCATGAACACCATGAAATTAATTCCCGTAGATTGCCACGAAACCACAAGTGATATGGCGGTAACATATCCGAATATCAATAAAATGGGTTTATAAGTTTCGGCCCACGATTTTGCTTCTTCAAGTGTTTCGATATGGTGGGCGGCAGAAATTTGATATTTGCTGTCTGTGCCACCCAAAGCTTGTTGGAGTATATCTAAGCCAATATGTTTATCCATGCTAATGGTGGCAGAATTGGTATCTTTCGAAACCTCAACAGAAGTTACATCTGGTAAAACGAGCAGGTTACTTTTTACTTTATTTTCGCAACCGCCACAAGTCATGCCGGTAAGTTGATAGGTGTGTGTCATGATTAAAATCTTTATACAAATTTACCGCTTCATAGGGCCATAAGCGTTACAGAATAATCATAAAGTTTTATAGAATTTTATATTGCTGTCATTCTGAACGCAGTGAAGAATCCTTATCTGTGAAGGGCTGGTTGTCATCGGCTGCAGATGCTTCGTGCCTCAGCATGACAGTGATTTTTATCCCACCAAAACCGAAGTCATGGTTAACGAACCACCAACCGCTTTGTCATTAAAGAAAGAAACCTCTTCCTTCTCATTTTTCATTCCAAGGGTATAAATGAGCGGTAAATAATGCTCTGGGGTAGGGATGGCCAACATCGCATCGGTACCTAGGTTACGATAGTTGATCAAAGGTTTATGGTCGCCGTTGGCAATTAAATTTTTAAACTTATCGTTCATTTCAATTGCCCAATCATAACCGCCACCATTAATCATTTCCCAGCTTAACATGCGGAGGTTGTGTACCATGTTTCCGCTGCCCAAAACCAATATCCCTTTTTTACGGAGCGCATAAATTTCTTTGGCAATTTCGTAATGCTGTTCAGGCGATTTGGTATAATCGATACTTAATTGTAAAACTGGAATATCGGCATTTGGGTACATGTGTTTTACCACTGTCCAGGTGCCATGATCCAAACCCCAGTCATGGTCTAAACCAACGGGAGTAGAATGGATTAAATTCGGAATTTCTGCAGCCAGTTTTGGATCGCCGGGTGCCGGATATTGTACATCGAATAATGCCTGTGGAAAACCGCCAAAATCGTGAATGGTGCTCGGGAAATCCATAGCCGTAACGAAGGTTCCGTGTGTGTACCAGTGTGCCGATACCACCAACACTGCTTTTGGAATGGGAATGTTTTTTGCCAGTTCTGCCCAACTCTGGCTAAACTCATTATTTTCGATACCGTTCATGGGTGAACCGTGACCGATAAAAAGTGCAGGCATCAGCTCGGTTTGAGGTAAGCGCTGAGTAAAACTTCTGAATTGAGATAGTGTAGACATGATACAGTGTTTGTCATGCTGAGCTTGTCGAAGCACCTATATGCATTTCGACAGGCTCAATGTGACAGATTTTATAGTGAAATATTTGCCAGAATCATTATTAATAAATGACGATCTCTTCAATTATTTCCCCTGAACAAATTCAAGGTTTAATTTAATGGCTACATCTTTTGCAACGCCGGCACCAGTTGGATCATATTTAATGTTATAATCTAAACGGTTTACGGTCGTTGTAGCACCAAATCCGGCTTTAGTGTTTCCTTGTTGATCTTTAGCCGTACCACCATAAACTACAGCAAATTTTACATCTTTGGTTACATCACGGATGGTTAACTTTCCACTTAACTCATAGTTGTTTCCACTTAATTTTTTGAAAGAAGTGCTTTCGAACTTCATCGTAGGGTAAGTCACCACATTAAAAAAATCGTCAGTTTTTAAGTGTCCGTCTCTCATGTCAACTCCAGTTGTAATGCTGTTTACATCAACGCTAAAGCTGATTTTAGCATCCGTCAAATCTGGTTTAGAGGCCGTAACCGTTCCGTCGAATTTTTTAAAAGAACCGTCAACGAAAGAAATACCCATGTGTTTAACCGAAAAGTTAACAAATGAATGCATCGGATCTATTTTCCAGCTTGTTTGTGCAAATGATGCCACACTGATTGAGGCAGCGATCAGAAATAAGAATAATTTTTTCATACCTAGTAAATTTATTTAACTGCAAAGTTAGCACAGAATCAGTCGGTTAGTCTTGATTTATGGTAAGAAATTAGCACTGGGTTAATCGGTTAACTGTTTAAATTGGTTAATTGTTAACTGAAAACCACCAACTGGCTTATGGATAATGTTTTTATGGCCGTATGGTTGATGGACAATAGCCTTTACGTTTTTTGGCCATCAACCATGATCTATTTAACCATTGACCATGGGCTATTCTCTAATCCGCCATCCATTTTACCTCTTCCATCAAACCTCATCTAGTGTTTTTCTGCTATCCATTGATGCTGCTTTATAAGCTGAGGGTGTAATTCCGGTTACTTTTTTAAACTGTGCCGATAAATGTGCAACACTACTGTAGTTCAATTGATAGGCAATTTCGCTCAAGGTAAGTTCGCCATAAGTAAGCATCTCTTTTGCTTTTTCTATTTTTTGAGCAATGAAATACTTCTCGATGGTTTGGTCTTCCACCTCCGAAAAAATGCTGCTTAAGCTCGTGTATTCCAATTTTAACAGCTTGCTGAGATAGGCAGAAAGATTGATTTTTAATGGCTCTTGGGTATAGTGTACCAGATTAATAATGGCGGTTTTAATCTGCTCTGCAATCTGGGTTTTCCTATCCTCAAGTAATTCGAACCCAAAATGAGTCAAATTATCCGATATCTTGATTTTATCCTCCGGAGAAATGTTTTCAGCCAAGGTAACCTCGCCAAGTTCAACCAATAATGGTTTAAAGCCGAGCTTTTCCAGCTCAGCTTTAACCACCATTTTACAACGGTTGCATACCATGTTTTTGATATGCAGCTTCATTAGTTCGATTTTATGGTTTCAGAAACGTCACCGCAATCAAACATCATACTTCCATAATAAGGATTTTCGATGTTCTCTTTTTCGTTTAACCAGCTTGCCTTAGCCATTGGACAGTGTTGAACGTAAACAGTTTTACTATTAAATTTTAGCCCCTTTAAGGTTTTGATCATGGCATAAGAAATTCCTTCAAAAGCTTTTCTCTGTGTTTTAATGTCGTTAGAG